>DATNOW010000126.1:0-3438 GCA_036703515.1 Chroococcidiopsis sp. | reverse complement strand
GCCAGGATGATGCCCCTGCGCCCGATGAAGGGTGAGTGCTGTCATCATAGAAAGCGAAGGCGAAAACGAACGATCACCGTGCCCACCCCGATGAGCAAATCTAAAAAGCAAGACAAACCCCTGACTGGCAATGCCCTCGTTCAAGAAGTCTGCCGCCGCATTCGGGTGGCCCGCTCTTATTGGGATGCCCACAACAATGCGGCCTGTCGGGGCGAACGCGATCGCGCCCTTGTCCTCTACCAAACCCTCACCGACGAGCAAAAGGAGCAGATTCCGCAAGCCCTGCGCGTGTGGTTGCGCTATCGCAGCGAGAAATATTTTGGCGCACATCGCACCCCGCCCCAAAACTCACACCGTCACTGAGGTTTGCACATTACACCCCTGATGCTGATTGACTGACAAAGCTCTTCCGTAGGTTGGGTTGAACAACGTGAAACCCAACACCAGCAAGGGTTATGTTGGGTTACGCGATCGCTAACCCAACTTACAAATTTAGCTTTGACTAAGCACTATCTACTTGCCGCTCCAGTGGATAAACCGCTTTTCGATCAGCAAAAACAGCATGTTGAGAAAATAGCCCAAAATCCCCGTCACCAAAATCGAGGCATACATATCCTGCACGTTGAGAATCTGCTGGGCGTCGATGATGCGTTTGCCTAGCCCCTGCTCGGTGCCGATAAACATCTCAGCCACGATCACAATCACGAGGGCAATGCTAATGCCGCTGCGCAGACCAATGAAGGTTTGGGGCAGGCTTTCGAGAAGCAGCACGTCTTTAAACACCTGCCAGCGGTTCGCTCCCATCACCTTGGCGGCCAAAATGCGCGATCGCTTGGCGTTGATTACCCCGTAGGCGCTGTTAAACACAATCAGCAAGAAAGCGCTAAAGGCCGCAATCACCACCTTAGAAAAATCGCTGACGCCAAAGAACAAAATGAACAGCGGAATCAGCGCGCTGGCTGGGGTAGAACGGAAGAAGTCAATCAAAAACTCCATACTGCGATAGAACTTTTCAGAACTACCTAAGGCGACTCCTAGGGGCACCCCGATCGCAGCTGCCATCAAAAAGGCCTGAAAGGTGCGCAGCACGGTGGCAAAAAAGTCGGGCAGCATGGCACCCGTGACCATGCCGGTAAACAGCGTGGCCAGCGTGGCCAACGGGGTGGGCAACAGCACCGGATTGACAAATCCAGAAATGGCAATCAGCCACCAGACGCCAAACAGCACCAGCACTCCCACCAAGGGCAGCAGTCGATCGAGCCAGCGCACCAGCGCTGCGCCTAGGGTGTCGCTAGGGGTGACACGTACGCTTGATACACTCATTTCCGCATCTCCTGACGAAAGATATCTAAACAGTGACGGCTGACTTCGATAAATTCGGCCGAGGTCAGGGTGTCGGGGGTGCGCGGCCGGGGCACGGTGAAGGGCACGGCCTCGACCAGATGGGTGGGGCGCTTGCTCAGCAGCAGCACGGTATCGGCCAAAAACACCGCTTCCTCTAGGTTGTGCACCACCATCAGCATGGGAATGCCGGTGGCCATGAAGATCTCTTGCAGCTTGTCGCGGACAAACAGGGTGGTTTCAAAGTCGAGGGCTGAAAAGGGCTCGTCGAGGAACAACACTTCGGGATCGGCCACGAGCGCTCGCAAGATGGAAACGAGCTGCTGCTGCCCGCCCGAAAAGCTATAGGGGTAGCGTTTGAGGTCGAGGCGAATGTTGAAGGTGTGGATCAGTTGCTCGACGCGATCGCGACAGTCTCGTTCGGGGACGCCCTTGACCCGCAGCGGATAGGCGATGTTGTCGTAGGCGCTCATCCACGGAAACATGGAGTCGCGATAGTTTTGAAAGACGTAGCCGATTTTGGCCCGCCGAATCGGTTTGCCGTGGATCTGGATTTCACCTCGATCGAACGGAATCAGGCCGCTGATCATATTGATCAGGGTCGATTTGCCGCAGCCGTTGGGGCCAAAGATCGAGACCAGTTGGTTGTTGGGCAGATTGAGGTTAAAGTCTTGGTAAAGCGGCAGCCCGCCAAAAGACTTGCACAAGCCCTGCACCGAAATAAAGTGTTCAGGTGGGGCGATCGCCGAGGTGGTTGCGGAATCTATCATCATAAAAACAACGCCATTTTCAATAATCGCCTGACGGGTTGATAGTGCAAGCATCTTGCCCGCACTACCCCCAAATGCTGACTAGAGGAATGCCTAAGGAGATTTCTGCCAAAGAAAATACCTGAATTGTCGCGTTTCGACTGCGCTCAACGCTCGGGATTTGTGGGCTGAGCGAAGTCGAAGCCCAACCTAAAGGGTAAATTCATTCTTAGAAATCTCCTAAGCCGGTTTATGGATCAGGCTGGCCACGTCGACGGTCTTAGAAAACACCTGCTTGTCGGTCATAAAGTCAAAGAACTTCTGGAAGTAGCCGATGTCTTCTGGGGTAAATTCGTCATACATCGTGTAAGCGACGAGGGGCACTTTTTGCACCAGTTCGCCTTCAATGGCGGTGTAGCCTACTAGATATTGGCGCGCCTCGTCGGGGTTGTCGCGGATATCTTGAATGGCGCGGCGGTAGGCTGCAATGTAAGTTTTGGTGGCTTCGGGATATTGTTCAATAAACTTGCTGCTGAGGGCGGCAGAACCGCCAAACCAAGGCGCTTTGGGGTCACCCAAGATGTATTTGGAAACAACGCCATACTCCAGCACGCGGGTGATGCCTTTGAGGTCACCAACGGTGCCGGTCGGCTCTAAGGTGTAGGCAGCGTCGATCTGCCCTGACTCGATGGCGGCGACGTGCTGGCGGATTTCGAGCTGCTGCACTTGTGGATCGCTGACGCCGGCCTGTCTTAAAATTTCCTGGGCGATCGATAGGTTTTGTGCGCCTGGACCAGAGGCTACTTTCTTATCTTTGAGGTCGGCGATCGACTGAATCGGGCTGTCTTTGGCGACGATAATCTGCTCTAGCTTGTACTCGGCGTTGCTGGGGTTAGAGGCGATGATTTTGAATAGGCCGGGTGAGGCAATTTCTGATAGTCCCAAGGCACCGCTGGCGACTCCATTGCCGGTGCCCTGAAGCCGTCCGGCGATCAGCGATTCAGCAACTTGGTTGGCGGAGGCAAATTTGACGACTTCGACTTCTAGCCCGGCTTCTTTGAAGTAGCCTTTTTTATCAGCAATAAATAGCGGCAGCCCTGCGGCGACGGGCCAAAAGCCGATGGAGATTTTGCCGGGGCTTTCGGCACTGGCGCTAGGGGAAGCGTCGGAGGATGGTGTTGGGGGTTGAGAGCAGGCATGGGCGGCGATCGCCACTGCGGTACCGGCTCCAAGTTGCAGAAAATGCCGTCTACGAAGAGTCATCACATTCACCTTTACATTCAATAAAATTGGACGTAGAATTGCATCAATCGATACAGATTTTTGATTCGCTAAGCGGTGCAGCATT
>DATNOW010000125.1:0-3011 GCA_036703515.1 Chroococcidiopsis sp. | reverse complement strand
GTCTGCTGCACTAACTCCAACGCCTCAGTCAAACCGTCAAATCCAGACCCGTCAAACCCAGACCCAACCTCAATTCCATTCGTTGCATTAGCCAACTCGGACACTGTGACCATAGCCCTGCCTCCGTGTAAATCCGTACCCAAAATTACGGTTACGAAGGAAAAAGTCCGGAACTGGTCAGTAGCTTCACCTAATCTTCATAAAAAGTGTCCGGAGATACAGAATAAAAGTCTTGGATCTACATTGCGGTCACATGGGTTTACGGACGAGTCGCGCTCCGATCGATAAAATTGGCAGCAAATTAGCGGCGATCGCCCTTTGCTTAGCACTCCTAAAACCTTTCCTAGAGCGGCTTGCAGAGATTTCTGTAGCCGTGTGAATAAACTCTAAGGAATGTAAGGTCGAACTTAAAAGTCGTCACTGTCTGGGGCCCTAGCTCGCACCATGGGTAGGCGGCGTGACCAAGCCATGTTCTCTGGCCCAGAGGGCCGCCTGGGTGCGATCGCTCAGCCCCAGCTCATTCAAAATGCGGCTGATGTGATTTTTAACCGTGCCATGGGCCAGATGCAGGAGTTGGGCAATTTCTTGATTGGTTTTGCCTTGCCCCAGCAGGGTCAAAATTTCGAGTTCGCGATCGCTCAGTCGATAGCGCTCGTCTACGTTAACCGATGGCGGCAGAGTATTGAGCTGCGTAAACAGCTTATGGGCGATCGTTGGCCCAAGCTGGGTGTAGCCTTCATTGAGGGTGCGGATCGCCGCTGCGATCTGTTTAGATGTGGCGCTTTTGAGGATATAGCCGAGCGCGCCTGCCTGGAGCGACTGCCAAATATAGTGATCGTGGTCAAAGGTGGTCAGCACCAAGATCCGAATCCAGGGAAAGCGCTGATGGATTGCCTGGGTGGCCGTCACCCCGTCGCACACGGGCATTTGCACATCCATCAAAATGATATCGGGCTGGAGCTGCTCTGCGAGGGCGATCGCCGCTTGCCCGTGGCCGGCCTGGCCCACCACCTCCAAGTCGTCTTCGAGGGTGAGCAGCGCCGCCAACCCCTGCCGAAACATCTCCTGATCGTCCACCAACAGCAGTCGAATCATAGGGGCACCACCACCCGAATGTGCGTGCCCCGGCCCACAACGCTGGTGATCTCCAGTTTGCCGCCCAGCAAGTGGACGCGCTCATGCATGCCCCGCAGCCCATAGCCGTCGAAGTCGTGGGATGGATCAAAGCCCTGCCCATTGTCTTCCAGTTCTAAAATGACCGCATTGGCGCTGACCTGCCCCAGTAAGCGAATTTGAGTGGCCTGGGCATGTTTTTGGATATTGGTAAATCCTTCCTGAATCACGCAATAGAGCTGATGGCTAATTTGCATCGGCAGCGGCGGCAAGTGAATCTCTTGATCAACAGTGTAGGCGTGATTTTGGCGAATTTGGGCAATCAGACTATGGAGGGCATGGGTAAAGTCAAATTCTTCTTGGCGGACGGCCTGCACCGCCTGACGAACCGCTTCGAGGCACTGGTTAGCCAGCTGCTGGGCGTTGCGCAACGCTTGCGCTGCCTGGGATGGGTCGCGTTGCCCCATGGCTTGCACCAGTTCGAGTTGGACATTGAGGGTGGTCAGCGCATGCCCCAGGGAATCGTGGATGTCACGGGCGATACGCGATCGCTCTAAGGCAGCCGCCATGATTTCGATTTCGGCCGATAGGGCCTCGGCTTTTTGGCGACTTTGACGTTCGGCCTTGATCACAAACCCCAGCAGCACCACAAATAAACTAATCCCCACATAGGCAACCATGCTGCCCAGCACAATGGCATGGGGTTTATACATATCTTCTAAATTATTGGCGCGAATGGCCGCCAGCGAGGCCGCAGCGATCGCTTCCACCGTCCAGAGGTTACATAACAGATAGCCAAGACCTGCACAGACAACGGTAATAATCACCTCACGACGACTCAACAAAAAGCAGCTTTTCATCAAAAAGAAGTAAAGCAGCACGTCGAAATTGACCCAAAACAGTTGAGCCACAAGGATTAAGCCAATTTCCACGGCGATGTAACAGCGGCGCTGCCAAAGGGGGCGATCGCTGGGAAAGATCAGGCTCAACGCAAAGAAAATGGCAATAAAAACCGTCGCTTGGGGCAATAAATCGGGTAGCTGTTGAACTTGAAAGAAGAATTGATCGATGGCATAAATCAACAGCAGCATCAGCAGCAAAACCCACTCTGCATAGCGCAGCGTTCGCGGCAAAAATGTAGGTGCGCTGGTCAATGAACTCATGACTTTTTAAGGGTTGGGAAGGTCAAGGTAACTCACGGCGGTGAAGCACGACGGTGAAGCACGACGGTGAAGCACGGCAGTAAATCACAATAGACTATTGCCTTAAGGCAACGATGGGGTCAAGCTTGGCCGCTTGGCGGGCCGGGACGACTCCAAAAATTAGCCCAATGCTGCCCGAAATAGCGGTCGCAAGCACCACCGCACTGAGCGGAATGCTGGGTTTAAGGGGGGTAACGATGCCAATCAGCAGGGCGCTGCCGGTGCCCACGCCGATGCCGATCAGCCCGCCCGCCACGGAAAGGATCACGGCCTCGATCAAAAACTGCTGCAAAATCGCCTGCTCTGGTGCGCCAATCGCCTTGCGTAGACCAATTTCCTTGGTGCGCTCTGTCACCGACACCAGCATGATATTCATAATGCCAATGCCGCCGACCAACAGCGAGACTCCGGCGATCGCCGCCAGCATAATACTCAGCCCGCCTGTAATCTGCCCCAGCAAATCTTGCAATGACTTGTTGGCAATCACCGAAAAATCTTTGCGCCCATGCCGCCGCGTCAAAATATTGGTGACTTGAAAGGCCGCCGCCCGGATGCTGTCGCGGTTCTTAGCCGATACTTCGATTTCATCGATCGCAATCCCTGCGGGCACCCTGCGCCCGGCCAGTTGAGTGGCCATGGTGGTAATCGGCACGTGGGCATCCGCATCGGGATTGACGCCCAAAAACGCCCCTTTGC
>DATNOW010000124.1:0-2831 GCA_036703515.1 Chroococcidiopsis sp. | reverse complement strand
GCTCAACTACCTGCATCGGCTGCCGGCCGACTATCTCAAAATTGATCGCTCGTTTGTCAACCAAATGGCGATCGCCAACCGCAACTATCAAGTGGTCAACACGATCATTACCCTCAGCGATCAGCTAGGGCTGGCTGTGGTTGCCGAGGGCATCGAAACCACCCAGCAGATGCAGTGGCTCCAGCCGCTAGGCTGCGAATTTGGGCAGGGCTATTTGTTTTCGCGGCCGCTGTCGAGCACAGACATTGAGGCTCATCTCTTGGGCGATCGCTGGAATGACTTACCAGAGCAGTCTTAAGGATTTTGCCGTTAGCTGTAGCCCAAGAGCCGTCGCCTGAGCAGATCGAGGGCGCTAGACATGCTCAGCCAGCGGATAAAGTCACGACTACGTTCGCTCCCAAACCGATACATGCGGCTGGTGAGGAACTGATCGGGGCCGGCAATGCCAATGTAGACCAGGCCCACAGGTTTGGTGTCGCTGCCGCCATCGGGGCCAGCGATGCCGGTGATGCTCAGCCCCCACGTGGTGTTGAGTCGCGATCGCACCCCGGCGGCCATCTGCTCGGCCACCACGGCGCTGACGGCTCCCTGCTGGGCCAAGTCGTCGGGATTCACCCCCAAAAGGTTGACCTTGACCGAATTGTCGTAGGAAATCACGCCGCCCCAAAAATAGCTAGAGCTACCGGCGATCGCCGTCAGCAGTTGCCCCAAGCCGCCCCCGGTGCACGATTCTGCCACCGATAGGGTCTGCCCCCGGTCTTTGAGCAATTGCCCCACCACCGACGCCAGGGTGTCGCTATCGCTACCGTAGTAATGTTCGCCGCCAATGGTTTGCAGCTGCTGGGCCACGGGGTCAATCAGGGCGATCGCCTCGGCTTCACTCGCGGCCTTGGCCGACACCCGCAGACGCACCTCACCTTGCCCCGCGTAGGGCGCAACCGTTGGGTTGGGCAGATCAAAAAAGGGCTGCACCTGTTCGGCTAGGGCCGATTCGCCAATGCCCCAAAACCGCAGGCTGCGGCTGTAGATCATCGTCTGCCCCCAGCCCTGACTGCGCAAAAACGGCACCGCCGTTTCGCGCCACATCACCTTCATTTCGCTGGGCACACCGGGGAAGGTCAGCAGCGTCACCCCTGGACGCGGCTGCCAGATCATACCAGGGGCGCTGCCGGTCGGGTTGGGTAAAACAGCAGCTCCCTTGGGCACTAAGGCCTGCTTGCGGTTGCTGGGCGTCATTTCGCGGCCGCGGCGGGCAAACTTTTGGCGGATATCGTCCAGCACTTCGGGGTGTTCTTCTAAGGGAGCCCCAAACAGGTCGGCTAAGGTCTCGGTGGTGAGGTCATCGGGAGTTGGGCCGAGCCCGCCCGTAAAAATCAGCAGCCCAGACCGCTCGCTGGCGATCGCCACCACCTCTTGCAAGCGCTGCACGTTATCGCCCACCACCGTTTGGTAATAGTGGGGGATGCCGAGCATCGCCAGCTCTTGGGCCAGATATTGGGCGTTGCTGTTGAGAATATCCCCCAGCAGCAGCTCTGTGCCCACACAGATAATTTCAGCACTTGTCATAGAGATTATTCGTTGATCCCGATCGCCCTACTGTTGACGGGCATGTTGCTTCACCTTCCAGCCCGTATAGCTGAGCAAAACCGTTGCACCAATGGCGTAGGCTAAGCCGCTGGGAATCCCCGAAAACGCCAGGGCGAGGGTGCCAACCCACAGCGTCAGAGAATAGATAAACAATACCGCCAGCCGATGGGATAAACCGGCTTCGAGCAGTCGGTGATGGAGGTGACGCTTATCGGCCTTAAACGGCGACTTGCCGTTGCGCAGGCGATCGACGATAACCGCCGACATGTCTAAGATTGGCACCGCCAAAATCAAATACGGCAGCAGCACCGCCACGGTGGTCACACTCTTGACCAAGCCGACAACGCCGACCCCCGCCAGAGTAAAACCGAGGAAATAAGCCCCCCCATCGCCCATAAAAATCTGGGCCGGGTTGAAATTGTAGCGCAAAAAGCCCAGGGTGCCGCCCGCCACCGCTGCTACCACCAGGGCCGCCGCAGGCTGGTTCATAAACAGGCAGACCACCAGCATGACGATGGCCGCAATGCCCGACACGCCTGCCGCCAGACCGTCGAGCCCGTCAATCCAGTTGATGGCGTTGGCCATGCCCACAAGCCACAGTACCGTGATCGGCAAACTCACCCAGGGCGATAGCGACATCAGCCCCAGGGCAGGAATGCTCAAAAAGTCGATTTGGACGCCAGCCTGCCAGGCCCCCGCCGCGACAATCGATTGCAGCAGCAATCGCACCAGGGGAGAGAGGCTAAACAGATCGTCTGCTAGGCCAATCAAAAAGAAGGCCAACCCGCCAATCGTCAAACCCCAGATTTCATATTCTTTGTCGGGCGGCAAAACGCCAAAGCCGCCCATCCCCCAAATCGCCAGCAGGGCGATCAGCGTTCCCAAAAAAATTGACACACCGCCAAGGCGTACCATCGGACGTTGGTGTACCTTGCGGCCGCCGGGTTTATCGAACCGTCCACTTTTGAGTCCAATTTTTTTGATCACCGGTGTGGTAATCAAGACAATCGCAGCAGAAACTAGAAATGCAACCAGATGATACACGTTAGGGGACATCTGTAAATGACAAAGGGTGGACGTTAAAGGGTTGGTAGGTTCTGTCAGGCAGAGTCTACAGGAACTGTGCTCTAAAGGCTAGGGCAACTCATCAAGTTGGCCATTCTTTAAACGGCATGATCACTGCCTAAAAATCTAGCGTTTAGGAATATTTTTCGATTTTTGGGAGGAGGATGGGGGCGATCGCC
>DATNOW010000123.1:0-3832 GCA_036703515.1 Chroococcidiopsis sp. | reverse complement strand
ATCAATCGCCAGCATTTCACCTTTTAGAGTAGAAATATTTATGCCCTCTGGAAATTTATGGAGCGCTTTCTTTAAAACGCTTAACCCATCCGCTTGAGATTGGTCAGAAGCCGCCGCAGAACTCACCGCAGAATCCACCGTAGCAGCTTTCTTTTTAGAGCTATTCTTCGCAGAAATATTATTCCCAGAAGAATTCCCCGCACCGTTTTGAGATAGGGCCTTTTCCTGCGCTGAGATCTCGTGTCCAAGAGTGGTAGGAAGAGTGCTGGGGCTTGGGGACGGAAGAGTCTTGGTTGGAATAGAAGGCTCTTGGCTAACAATAGGGTCTTGGTCAGTATAAATAAACTGATTGCATGAATTTTCGACCGCATTGCTGAGGGGCGATCGCGGCCCAATGCCTACGACGGATTTACCCAATTCTCGTAGGCGTCTAAATAACGGGGAAAAATCAGAATCACCCGTCGCCAGAATCACCCACTCTAAATCGGGAATCCGGACAAGGTAATCCATAACATCGACAACGATTTGAATATCGGTAGAATTTTTTCCTTTTGCCGGATGATAAACATGCACAAAATCAAACCCTAGGAGATTTAATTCGGGTTGACGCGCACTCACAGACTGGATACTGAAATCTCCGTAGGCACGACGAACAACAATAGATCCCAATTTGTTGGCGTAGTCTAGAAGCATCTTTCCTCCTTCCGCTTTTAACCAGCCGGAGAGGTTTTCAACATCTAGAAAAATTGCGACATTACTGTCTGTCATGTCTGCCATGTTTTGTTAATTAAGCACTCAATTACAGATTTCCCCGGTGCTTGAACGATCCATACCTCGTTCAGAAAATATATAAAAGCGATACACGGAAAAGCAGCTGCAATTTCCTAACTTTAAAAAAATCTTTAAAAAATCTCTAGTCAAAACCCCCAAGGTTCTAAAGACCTCGGGGGTTTGCGTCCTTTTCTCGTGTGCTGCCCTCAGCTTACCGCGACCGCTAGCGTGACTTGGGTGTCGAGGCGATCGCCCGGTTGCAGTAGGCTGAGGTGCTGTCCGGTGTTGATCGCATTGCGGGGGGCGCTCCACGGCTCTAAGCAGTAAAAGTCTTTGCCCTTGAGCGTCCAAAACACCAGCTTTGAGTAGGGTGGCTCGTAGCTCAACTGCAGCCGCAGGTGGCGATCGCCATCGGTGACGGCTGACGTCTGACGCGAGGGAGAGTGAAAAATCACATCGATTTCGTCGCTGTCAAAGTCAAACTGCCCGTTAAAGTAGTGCGTGCTGTAGTCACGGTGGCTTTGCAGCTCGGTCGCCGGGATATCAAAGCTGAGCTTGCTCTTATCGGCTACGGCAAAGTAAGGATGAAGCCCAATGGCAAACGGCATCGGCTCTGATGATTCGTTAATCACCTGCTGGTGCAGCGTTAAGGTACTGCCCTGGAGGCGATAGGTAAAGTTGAGCACAAAGTCAAACGGGTAAACCGCCCGTGTCTGCTCATTGCTGCGCAGAGTCAGGGTCAGACCCACGCTGCCTTGGGTAATGCGATCGCTCACCTCCCACGGCAAATCGCGGGCAAAGCCGTGCTGTTTGAGGGTATAGGCCTGGCCGTTGTGGCTGTAGGTGTTGTCGGGCAGGTTGCCGCAAATCGGAAACAAAATCGGGATGCCGCCCCGCACGCTCAGAGTCGGATCGGCAAAACGCTCGGCATCGAGATACAAAATATCGTGCCCGCGGATTGACCAGCGCGTAATGATGCCGCCGCGTTCGGGCACCACCTCTAGCTGCGATTGGGCCAGTTGGTCAGACAGCAGGTAGGTTTTGTATTGGTCTTGTTTTAGGGCGATCGCAAACATAGGTAAACCCGCAACACGGTGAACCCGCAACAACCAACCACTATAGCGCTCTGCACCCCGCTCTAGACGGTGGCGATCGCCAACTTTTACAGGAAAAACACAGTAAAAACATCGTTGTTGTGACGCAAATCACATCCGGTTGCCGATGGCGTCACTCAATCAGCGGCGCTCGATCACGCTCTACTGCGAGAAAAATCACAGGATCAGCCGGTGTTGCGTCACCCGGCAAATTGGCTTGGCCGCTGATACTAATAAAAAGTTCCTGAGTCGTCACTTGCCATGTTTCTTGCCATCAGACTGATACCTGGGGCGATCGCTGAGATGTTTGCCGAAGTTAGTGCATCGGGCAAGATTACCCTTGCCGATCGCTATGGACTACTGGCCGCCATCGTGGGTGAAAGTCTGGGAGAAAGCCTGAGCGACGATGAGCGCGGCTCGATTGACCGAATCCTCTATGGGATCTATCGCGGTCAGCTCAAAATTGTTGATGAGCTATCGTCTTTGCTTTAACTTGCTCTAACGTCATGGCTCTAATGTCACGTTTCTTTTCATGGGATCCGGTGCAGGGTTGAAAAACGGGGCTATCCTTAGTGGATGAGGCGTTGAGACCTAGGAAAATGAACAGACAGCGATGGATAATTAGCTCATTCGGGTTGATGCTGCTTGTGGGTAGCTGTCAGTCCCCAGACGCAGCTACCGTTCCCCCGGCGCAGTCTCCTGGGGCTTCACCAGCCTTGCCGGTAGCTACCGTGCCTGGAGCTGCGCCCGGATTTGCGCCCGGAGTTGCGCCCGCAAACGGCAGCGTTACCGTTGCGGCCAACCCTACAGCACCCCCCTTAGAACTTGTGCCCCCTAGCTCGGCTGCCGATCAGCCGCTGGCGGTACCCAACCTCATTCCTCCTACGGCGATGCTGCAACGGCTGCCCCAAATCGGCGTAGGCCGCAGCGACCCCTTCTCGGCCGTGGCCTCAACGCCCATGGTGATTCCAGCCGATCCCGCTTTGGTGTCGGTTAATGCCCTGCCCGCGGTGCCCGTGGGTGGTGGCAACCCAGCCCTGCCTACCGTTACCACGGTGCCGCTGAGCAACAGCGCTCCGTCTACGGTGGCTGTGCCCAACACAGTAGCTGTCCCCAACACGGCTGCACCCAACACAGCGCCCGCCGCTGTCGCCGCACCCCCAGCCGAACTGCTCATTACTGGGGTCGTGCAAATTGGCGATCGCGTCAGTGCTATTGTCCAAGTCCCTGGCGAGCGCAGCAGCCGCTATGTCAATGTGGGCGAGTCTTTGGCCAACGGCCGGATCGTTGTCCGCCGCATTGAAATGTCAGCTAATCAAGAGCCACGGGTAATTTTGGTGCAAGATGGCGTCGAGATTGTGCGTACGGTGGGCGGCGGCGGCTTGCTTTAATCTGGCCTGCTTGGATCGGGTCTGTTTAACCCGAGCGACTTGAATCTGCTCTGCTTTAACCTAAACGCCTTAATCTGGACGGACTTAATCTAGAAATAATTCATGCTGATCGCGCAATGAGACTTGGTGGCCAGATTAACGCCATCGCAGGTTGAATTGTTTACAACTTCTCACTACCACACTGTTTGGGTATGTCCCAGTTTCACGCCGACTCTAAATTTTCGGGTTTGCCCAGCCAATCAGGACGATTGGCGGCCGAGCGATCGCTGAGCTATGACGAGTCCTATCTGTGTCCCATCTGTCGGCACGGGCAAATTTCCAGCTTGGTGTTGATGGATGCCTTTGCCTGCAACTTTTGCCGACATATTTTTACGGCCAACCTTGCCGAGCAGACTGTGCAGGTGGTTGATAGCTCTCAGCCCATGTCGTGGCGCTGGAATGGGCGCACCTGGCGGTTTGCCCACCAGCCCGATGACCTCAACCTAACGGTCATGATCTGGCTGATTGGAGCGGTGCTGGTAATGTTGCCCTCGGCGCTGGTGTGGCTATCGGCCTACACCTTTCCGCCCCTGCCGG
>DATNOW010000122.1:0-4060 GCA_036703515.1 Chroococcidiopsis sp. | reverse complement strand
TCAGTAAGTCAGCTCGTCCGATAATTTCGTTCAAAGAACGATAGCCAAGTCGCGCCATCAGCGATCGGGCTTCCTCTGCAATAAAGAAGAAGAAGTTGACGACATGATCGGGAATTCCAGTAAACCGCTTACGCAGTTCTTCTTTCTGACTGGCAACTCCCACAGGGCAATTGTTGGTATGGCAGATCCTTGCCATGATGCATCCTTCGGCAATCATCGCGATCGAGCCAAAGCCATATTCTTCTGCACCCATCAGCGCTGCCATCACCACATCCCAACCTGTCTTCAAGCCACCATCTGCCCGCAGAATCACCCGATCGCGCAGTTGGTTTTCCAGCAGCATCCGATGCACTTCTGTGACGCCCAATTCCCAAGGAGTTCCGGCGTGTTTGATGGAGCTAAGCGGCGATGCGCCCGTACCGCCATCATGACCAGAAATTTGGATGATATCGGCATTGGCTTTTGCTACTCCGGCTGCGATCGTACCAATTCCCACTTCAGCAACCAGTTTCACCGATACTTTCGCCTTAGGGTTGATTTGATGCAGGTCGAAGATGAGTTGTGCCAGGTCTTCGATCGAATAAATGTCGTGGTGGGGTGGCGGTGAAATTAGCGTCACTCCGGGTTTTGAACGACGCAGCATCGCAATGTAAGGGCTGACCTTATTACCGGGAAGCTGTCCGCCTTCTCCTGGCTTGGCTCCCTGTGCCATCTTGATTTCAAGCTGTTGAGCGCTCATCAAATAAGCCGGAGTCACCCCAAAGCGACCCGAAGCAATTTGTTTGATCGCTGAACTGGCTGTATCTCCGTTCCGCAAGCCTTTCAGGTGGGGTAGTGATGGCGAGATGCCTGTTTGGTCTACATCATTCAGCGCGTTGTAGCGGACTGGATCTTCACCCCCTTCGCCCGAATTCGACTTACCACCGATCCGGTTCATGGCAATTGCCAGGGTTTCATGCGCCTCCCGTGACAATGCCCCCAGCGACATCCCGCCCGTACAGAAGCGTCGCATAATCTCCTCAACGGGTTCCACTTCCTCTAACGGAATCGAGGGGCGATCGCCATTTAAATCCAGCAAATCGCGCAATGCGGTCAGGGGTCGATTTTGCAGGTATTTGTGATAGAGGTCGTAGTGGTCGGGCTGCTTGTCGGCAACGGCTTTGTGCAGGTACTTCGCCATTTCGGGGCTGTTCATGTGATACTCGCCACCAGGCTTGTAGTTGAAGAAGCCAAAGTTTTCCAGCTTCTTACCCAGCATCGGGAATGCTCGACCGTGGAAGGTCATAATTTCCTGTGCCAGATCGCGCACTGTCAGTCCACCCAGGCGAGATGCTGTGCCCGTAAAGCCGAGTTGCAGCAGATCAGAGCCAATGCCGATCGCCTCAAAGATTTGTGCTGCCTGATAGCTAGACAACAGCGAAATCCCCATTTTGGACAGAATTTTGAGCAACCCTGCTTCTACTGCCTTGCGATAGTTGTGCTGTGCCCCCGTCAGGCTCACCTGCTTGATTCTGCCCTTCTCCATCAGGGTTTGGGTCTTATTGTCTGCCCACCAGTGGCGCACTGTTTCCCAGGTGAGATAGGGGCAAACTGCACTCGCACCATAGCCAATTAAGCAAGCAAAGTGATGGGTACTCCAACATTGCGCTGTATCCACCACGATCGACGCCCGCATCCGGAGTCCCTGCCGAATCAGGTGATGGTGAACCGCTCCCACTGCCAGCATCGGTGGAATGTAGCTGTAGTCCTGGCTCAGGATTGCCGATTCCCCAGTAGCGCTAACTCGATCGCTAAGGATCAAAATCTTCTTGCCTTCGCGTACCGCAGCGGTTGCCTGTTGACACAGCACGTTGACGGCATACTGCAAGCCATCGGGACCATCGGCAATGCGGAACAGGGTCGAGAGGGTGGCATGATCAAAGCTAGATTGCTTAATCTGTTCCAGTTCCACCTCGTTCAGCACCGGAGAAGTTAGCTTCAGCAAATGCGCCGATTCGGGCTTCACCTCCAGCAAATTGCCCCGTCCGCCTAGCTGCGTCGTGAGCGACATCACCAGACTTTCCCGCAGGGGATCGATCGGCGGGTTGGTGACTTGGGCAAAGCGCTGTTTGAAATAGTCGTATAGCAAACGCGGCTTATCGGACAGAACCGCCAGCGGAATATCATCGCCCATACAGAAGGTCGGCTCTTTCCCGGTTGCCGCCATGTCTTCGATGATCATTTCCACATCTTCGGTGGTGTAGCCGAAGGCGGTTTGTTGTTGCAGTAGCGTTGCCGCATCCAGAGTCGTTGCGTCGGGGAATTGCTGCGGCTCTAGAGTTTCACGCTGATTTTGCAGCCAGGTTCCATAGGGGTGCTGACTGGCAATGCGTTGTTTAATCTGCCAGTTGCGCAGAATTTCATGGTTTTCCAGATCAACGGCGATCGCCTGACCAGGCCCCAAACGACCCTTTTCGACAATTTCTGATTCTGGCAGATCGACAACGCCAGCTTCCGAGCCAACCACGACAAAGCCATCGCGAGTAATACAGTAGCGGGCTGGACGTAAGCCATTGCGATCGAGCGTCGCCCCTACAATCTTGCCATCGCTAAATGCCAGCAATGCTGGACCATCCCACGGTTCCTGAACGCCGCTGTAGTATTCGTAAAAATCGACGATTTCAGGATAATTTGCCAGGTCTGGCTGATTCAGATACGCTTCCGGCACCAGAATCATCGTTGCTTCTAATGGCGCACGCCCCGACTGCACCAGCAGTTCAATCACGCTATCCAGGTTTGCCGAATCGCTTTGCTCGGAATTGACCACGGGCTTCAAATCAGAGAGGCGATCGCCCCAAATTGGGTGTGCCAGATCCGCCTCACGCGCCATCATCCAGTTGATGTTGCCCAGCAGCGTATTGATCTCGCCGTTGTGACCCAGGAAACGCATCGGTTGTGCCAGAGGCCACTTGGGCATCGTGTTGGTGCTAAAGCGACGGTGATAGACCGCAAACTCACTCTTGTACGCTGGATTGGTCAAATCTTCGTAGAACTGACCCAACACCTCAGAGCGCACCATTCCCTTATAGACGATCGTGCGGTGAGAAAAAGAACAAATATAAAAATCCTGAAGCCCGGGGGTTTGAGGCAGCGCCGCGCGAATTGCCTGTTCGATGCGTTTGCGAGTCCAATACAGATAACGTTCCAGTTCCTCACCTTGTAGCGTGGCGGAATGAACTAAAAGCTGCTCAATCTGGGGTTGATTTTGTTTCGCCTGCACACCCAACACTTCAGGCTTAACTGGAACTGTCCGCCATCCCAACAAACGCAGATTTGTTTCTGCCAGAACCCCTTCCACAATTTTACGGGCGGCTTGCGCATCGGCAGTGGCGGGTGGCAAAAACACCATACCCACACCAATCTGATCGGGAGGTAGCGTCATTCCTTGCGTCTGCAGCCACTGACCCAGTAACTCCCAAGGGATGGCGGTCATAATCCCAGCCCCATCGCCCGAATCCTGGTCGGCACTGCACCCACCGCGATGTTCCATACAGGTTGCAGCCGTCAGCGCTTTTGTAACGAGATCATGACTGGCTCTCCCCTGTTGGTCAGCAATAAAGCCAACCCCACAGGCATCCCGCTCTTCTACCAACCATCGCTGACCTGCATATCCTCCATCCAATTCCCGATTGTGCAGCATATCTTGACTCACGCTTATACGACCCCTGTGGAATAAATAAATTGGCTTTTCCTCAAACCTGTCTGTACCTGTGGCAACACCGGAATTTACATCATGTCAACTCGCAGACCCCTTACACCCTTGAAGTGAATATTTCTACAAGGCAAAAAATTTAAAATGCCTTAAAATACAGACCTAAAAAAATGGCTGAGCGCCGTGGAAATGAAAAGATTTAAAAGGACAGATTACAAATCTTATAGAAATTGATTTAACTTTGCAATCCCCCAAATTCACCGCAAGGTAGGGCTTTGCGCCATTTCTAACGATCGCCCCAAATACTCTGGCTAGAATTTTTTGGAAGTAAGCTTTCGCTCCGTTTCCGCTGTTAACTCTGTTGAAAAG
>DATNOW010000121.1:0-5774 GCA_036703515.1 Chroococcidiopsis sp. | reverse complement strand
GGACGACACCCCCTCTCCTAAGCCTTGGGGAACCAGCACCTGCCGGATAAAAAACTCGGGCAGTTGATACACTTTTTGATCGGCATCCACCGCAAAGTTGATCAACCCTAGGCGATCGCGCCGCACGCCAAACAGGTCACTGGGAAAGACCATTTGCCCCATCTCGCCCGATTCAGGCGTGCCAAAGGGCTCATACTGAGCGGCCAAGACGACATGATCGCCATAGCGCTGCAAGGCTTGCCGCAGCGCCTCGTCGCCGGCTGGGTCATCTTGACGCGGGCCGTCAAACACCACGTCAATCGATACCGAGCGAGCCCCGGCGGCCATCAGCTTGTCAATGGCGATCGCATAGGCGCTGCGTCTCCACGGATAGCTCTGAATCGGTTCAAACTGGGGGTTTGCAGCCGGATCGAGGAGATAGTCGTCACCCCGAGCCAACGATTCTTGATCCATCGCTAAAATCACGATGTTCGAGGGCACAACGCGCCCCCGGAGGCGAAAAAAGCCAATCTGGGCCTGGCGCTCCATCGCTTGCGCGGTGCCCAAGTCAATGGCCGTGGCGATCGCCCCCGTTAGCGCCCAAACGCCCGTCAGTGTATACCCCAGCCGCGTCCAATTCCATTTCCACCGGGGCTTTGACGGGCCCATCGCACTCGACGATTCCTTCGGATTAGAGCGATCGCGCCCTGGCTGCGTATTCCGCTTCATTTGACCTCATTCTCCTCAACGGCAAGCTCGACCCTCGATTTATTAACGCAGAGCGGGCATGGGTTCGCCCCGATGCTATCGGTGTGCTCCCATGCCCTAGTAGGGCTAGTAGGGGTGTATGTTGACCCCAAATTAGCCTAGAACAGCCGTCTAGAAAGGCAGTCTAGAACGGCAGCCTAGAACGGCAGCCTAGAACGGCAGTCTAGGGCGAGGAATGATGTTGGTGGGTGAGCCAAACGGCAGCGGTACGTTGGGATACAGCTGCTGTAGCGCATTTTGCAGTTCCGAAATTCCTGGCAATTCCTGCAAAAATCCGTCAAACAACTCCCCGGCCAGCAGTTCCGCAATCTCGTCTGCCGAGATTCGTCCAGGGCGACCCAGCCGTTCGCCAGGGCGGGTTGCCAGCTTTTGCCCCGTGGTCAGCACAATGGTGTCACCCGAATCCTCTGTGGGCTGATCGCTAGGCTGATCTGTAGGTTGATCGGTAGGCTGGTCTGTGGGCTGATCGCTAGGCTGATCGTTCGAGGAGGAACCCCCTACTCCCGGTAGACGGGGCCGGGGCAACTGCTTGCTGCTCAGTCCGCTGCTCAACCCACTGCTCAACCACATATTGCGATCGCCCGCCGCTTGCGTCCCTTGACGGGTCACCACCACTTCGCCCTCTAGCACCTTGACCTGCTCACCCCCGTCCTCATCGACTTGGAGGATATAGGTCGTGCCTCGGACACCGGCTGTCACCGATGCAGTGCAGCCATTCACCGCTCCATTAACCAGCAAAATGCCGCGCTGAAGCTGAGCACACTGCCCAATCGTCAGCACCGAGTTGCTAGCCAAACGAGCCACAGCCCCGGTATTAAACGTAACTTGGGCCCGAGCGCTGCCGGTGCGCACCTGCTGCCCGCGATTGGCCGTATCATTCACCCGAGCCTGGTTGTTTTGGATATAGACTTGGGTGCTGTCTAAAATTTCGGCGATCGTGCCGCGATTGATCGTGGTTTGGGCCGATACAGGGTCATGGAGCGCCCCTGCGGCCAAAACAATACAGAAACCAGCCAAGATACTCAGCAACACATAGCTGATCAACGAACGAGACGATTTCAGATTCAGGGGATTATGCATGACATCCTCGTACGGGTCGACATCTAGTAGTCTCCAGACCAGACATACGCAGGGATGTTCTGCTCTGGAGCCGTAGCCTCTCAGATCTAATAAGTACAGTGGGAAGACAAAAGTTTCCGCCTAAACCGTCGTTCAAGCCATGGTTCAGACTACGGTTCAAACCACGGTTCAAACCCCGCGCCCAACCCCACACCAAACCACTGTGCAATTCAGATGAGAAGTGGCTTCAGTCTGCCTTCGCCGAGAGCCAAATCTGGGCTGTGACAGAGAGAGCCAAAAGCGTTGTAATGCTCGCCCTGAAATGATCCCAGGAGGCAGAAACGCTTCTACAGATAGATGCACCCGCACCAAGATTACGTAAGGTCTACGCAATACCTGATTATTGAAAACCTGATTATCACGAACAGGGGACACTGTTGAGCCAGCATGTCGTTTAACACGTGACCTTGCCGTCTGCTCCAGGTTTATTCCAGACCCGTTCCAGGTCTGCTCCAGTCTAGTCGGTCATGCCGCTGGGTTGGTACATCCAGATGGGTGAAGCGCGATCGCCCCACGCCCTATGCACACCCTATAAGCGCTATACCTACGCTATACGTACGCTGACGCACCCGATAAACAACCGATAAACGCCCGATAAACACCCAACGGAAAGCCACAGAAACCATATCCAAGTTGGAGATTCGATTCCAAGCCCTATAATAAGAAATGTATATATTTGGTTGCAGCACCCCAACAGACTGGGATGTCAAGCAGCAGTGGCGAGCCCAGCGGATTTTATCCCGCAGCTTGGGGGATTGCCCCATAATTAACTTAGGGCTACTGCTATAGCGCTGTTGCCGTTTATTCCCGCGTATTGCCGTTGTCCTGGAGTCTTTTGGGTGTAGTGCCCCCTATGCTCAAAGACGTTAAGACACCGGCGTCTGTTTCTTTATGGCAAAATCCATAGGTTACACTCGCAGAACCGGCAACTTTTTAGCTGCCCGTTTGTATCGGTACGCTTATTGCTTGTTTCTAATAGTTCTTATAGATCTTTACTGATACACAAATCTAGTCTCAACTTGATTTTATGGTTCACCATGCATTCGTTTATTTCAGTCTAATGCGCTAGATTGAGGCTGCACGAATAACCTCGGCGATCGCTCTAGATCATCTCTGTTATCGTTATCTGTTTAGGTTTGTAGCGCCCAATCGCTCTCGGTTTTGAGTCTCACTGCAATCATCACTGTGATCAATAAAATGCGATCGATAAAACGTGACCAATCACAGATCGATAAAATCTGAGTCATGCGATCAATTGCGCGATCAATTTAATATTTTGTTTGCCCTAATTAGAGGATGTTATGTACCGCACTCACTGTTGACCGCAGCTTACAAATCTAAGGTCTTAACAGCCACTGCTCACCTGCCGTCTATTGATAATCTAATCCAGTTAGATTTTTAGAAAAAAATGCCGGGCGCGGACAGTAAAGGTCAAAAAGCGGTCAATTTTTTTGAAAGGAATTGCTAAACTTGAAGCTTAATTTTGGCTATCCCATAAGCATCTAGGTATCTAGCTTCTATGTCATCTTCTATGAACCGTCTTTCAATTTTTGTGGACGGGAACAATATGTTCTACGCTCAACAAAAAAATGGTTGGTTTTTTGATCCCAGGCGAGTGCTGGAGTATTTCACCAAGGTGGAAGACCCCGACGTTCAGCTGGTTAATGCATTTTGGTATACCGGGCTGAAGGATCCACAGGATCAGCGGGGTTTCCGCGATGCGCTGATTAGTTTGGGCTACACCGTCCGGACAAAAATCCTCAAAGAATACTATGACGACAATTCGGGGCGATATTCCCAAAAGGCGAATCTAGATATCGAAATTGTTGTTGATATGTTTAATACGGTTGACCAATACGATAAGGTCGTTTTATTCAGCGGCGACGGTGATTTTGAACGCGCTATTGAGCTACTGCGATCTAAAAGTACCCATATTACCGTTGTATCGACAGAGGGCATGATTGCCAGAGAGCTACGCAATGCCACTGATCGCTACATCGACCTAAACGATATTCGTAATTCCATCGAAAAGTCTGATAATGGCTATTAGGAAGCCGGGGTGAGGCCTTTTAGCCGGTTGAGCCCTTTCGCTAAGAATGAGCGCGATCGCCTGCCCGATCGTCAAGATATTAAAATAGTTCAAATATTAAAATAGAGCTAGCGCCATTGGGTCAATTGGGCTTCATTTCGGGCCCGAGGGCGCTTCTAAAGCACCACCACCGCAACGACGCTGCCCGCTATCCTTCCTATTTAATCGCTCGGTTAATCCCGCTATGACCACCCATTCGACCCCTGACTCGACCAATCTACCCGCTCGCGATCGCATCCTCATTTTTGATACGACATTGCGCGATGGGGAACAATCGCCCGGTGCTACGCTCAACGTCGATGAAAAGCTGACCATTGCGCGTCAACTCGCTCGGCTCGGGGTCGATATCATCGAAGCGGGGTTTCCCTTTGCCAGCCCTGGCGATTTTGAAGCCGTCAATAAAATTGCTCAACAGGTGGGTACCGAAGATGGCCCGGTAATTTGCGGCCTAGCCCGCGCCACGCAGCACGATATTAAAACCGCCGCCGAATCACTCAAGCCCGCCGCCCGTCCCCGCATCCACACGTTTATCGCCGCGTCCGACATTCACCTTGAATACAAGCTGAAAAAGACCCGTGCCGAAGTTTTAGACATCGTCCCCGAAATGGTGGCCTACGCTAAGTCATTTGTCGATGATGTGGAGTTTTCCCCAGAGGATGCGGGGCGCGCTGAGCCTGAGTTTTTGTATCAAATGTTGGAACGGGCGATCGCCGCTGGGGCCACCACCGTCAATATCCCAGATACAGTGGGCTACCTCACCCCCGCTGAGTTTGGCGCACTGATCAAGGGGATCAAAGACAATGTCCCCAACATCGACCAGGCGATCATTTCCGTGCATGGTCACAACGATCTGGGCATGGCGGTCGCCAACTTTTTAGAAGCGGTCAAAAACGGCGCGCGTCAGCTAGAGTGCACCATCAATGGCATTGGCGAACGGGCCGGCAACGCCGCCCTCGAAGAATTGGTGATGGCGCTCCATGTTCGTCGGCAATACTTCAACCCATTTTTGGGTCGCCCTGTCGATTCAGAAGCGCCCCTGACGGGCATTGACACCCGCCAAATTTACAAAACCTCTCGTCTGGTTTCTACCCTGACGGGCATGCTGGTGCAGCCCAACAAGGCAATTGTGGGGGCCAACGCCTTTGCCCATGAGTCGGGCATCCACCAAGATGGGGTGCTCAAGCACAAGCTGACCTACGAAATCATGGATGCTCAGTCTATCGGCCTGACCGATAACCAGATCGTGCTGGGCAAACATTCGGGGCGCAACGCCTTCCGCACACGCCTCAAAGAACTGAGTTTTGAACTCGGCGATCAGGAGCTCAACCGCGCTTTCTTGCGGTTTAAAGAGCTGGCCGACAAAAAGAAAGAAATCACCGACTGGGATTTGGAAGCGATCGTCAACGACGAGATCCAGCAGGTGCCCGAGTTGTTTAGGCTAGAGCATGTCCAAGTCTCCTGCGGCGACCACTCGCGGGCAACAGCGACCGTGACGCTGCGCACCCCCGACGGGCAGGAGTTGACCGATGCGGCCATTGGCACCGGCCCGGTAGATGCCGTCTACAAGGCGATCAACCGAGTTGTCGATATCCCCAACCAGCTGATTGAGTTTTCGGTGCAGTCGGTGACGGCAGGCATCGATGCCATTGGGGAAGTGACGATTCGCCTCAAGCACGGCGATCGCCTGTTTTCTGGGCATGGCGCAAATACCGACATCATCGTGGCTTCGGCACAAGCCTATATGAATGCCCTCAATCGCCTCTATGCAGTGCTCCAAAACGGCTCATCGCTGCACCCTCAGCACGATGCCACCGCCTCT
>DATNOW010000120.1:0-8828 GCA_036703515.1 Chroococcidiopsis sp. | reverse complement strand
TGCCACCGATGCCAGCGCCGATCAGATTACCCACGCCTTCCCCCATCCCCAGATTCGCTATGCTGTGGCCACTGCAGAGGCCAGCGGTTTGCCGTCGCAGTCGGTGGATTTAGTCACCGTCGGTCTCGCGCTGCACTGGCTCAACCTAGAGCGGTTTTATCAAGAGGTCGCTCGCGTGGTCAGGCCGGGTGGGGCGATCGCCGTTTGGTGTACCAATATTTTTCAACTGCCGGAGGCCACGCCAGCCGTGCAGCAATTGATCACCGAACTCTACGAAGAGTTGATTTACCCCTTCCGTCCGCCCGAAATTCAAATTGTGGAAGATCGCTACCAAACGATTCCGTTTCCGTTTGCGGAGATACCAGCGCCAACCTTCAGCCGCACGGCCCTGTGGACGGCGGATCGGCTGATGGGCTATGTCAGCACTTGGTCTGCGGCCCAGCAGTTGATTGCGGCCCAAGGAGAGGGGGCGATCGCCAACTTTACCGATCGCCTCCGGGCCGCATGGGGTGATCCCAGCCAGCCGCAGCCTGTCCACTGGCAGATTTATCTGCGGGCAGGGCGGATTGCGCCCTAGGTTCAGTTTTAGGACAGGGGGATCGCCGTGACCCAATGCTGATAGTCGGGGTCGCGGTTTTCGGTGATGGCGGTGAGCTTGTGGCGCAGTTTCTCTGTAATGGGGCGATCGCTCGGTAGGGTATAGCTTTCGACCTTGCGCACGGGGGTGACAC
The DNA here is from genome assembly GCA_036703515.1 of Chroococcidiopsis sp. Taxonomy (GTDB): domain Bacteria; phylum Cyanobacteriota; class Cyanobacteriia; order Elainellales; family Elainellaceae; genus DATNOW01. The sequence goes on along the minus strand of DATNOW010000120.1, from coordinate 8,097 downwards.
GGGCCGCCGTGCCGCTGAGGAACATCTCATCGGCAATCAGCAGCTCGGTTTTATCAATCGGGCGCTCGACTACCGGAATGCCCATCTCCTTGGCCAGCGTGATCACGCTATCGCGAGTGATCCCCTCTAAAATGTCTTGCTCATAGCCGGGGGTGATCAGCGTGCCATTGCGGACGATAAACACATTCATCCCCGACGCTTCGCTGACCTTGCCTTGGGAGTTCATCAAGATCGATTCGTCAAACCCAGACTCGACCGCTTCGGTCTTAGCCAGCGATGACGTAATATAGGCCCCGGTAATTTTGCCTCGGAGCGGCAAGCTGCGGTCTTCTTGGCGATACCAAGAGCTAATCCGGCAGGTGACGCCTTCGGGCGATAGATAGTCGCCTAGTTCGAGACCGTAGACAAAAAAGTCTTTTTCAACGTTGTGTAAGCGGGGAGAAATTCCCAAATCGGAGGTGTAAACCAGGGGACGAATATAAAACGAAGTATTCGGTTGATTTTTCTTAACAAAGTCCACAATCACAGACTCGATCGTGCTGGCGGGCAGATCGTAGTTGAGAAATTTGGCGCTCGTACTGAGTCGTTTGCAATGACGGTCTAGGCGAAACAGCAGAATTTGGTTAGGATTTTGGGGATCAGGGATGCCCCGCAAACCTCCAAAGGCTGCCGTCCCATAATGGAGCGCGTGGGTGGCAATGGAAACGTTGGCCTCAGAAAAGGGAACGAACTTGCCTTGAAAATAGGCGATCGCCAAAAAAGTGTGCATAGTGAAGAGTAGTCCTCCGCGGGCGTGCATCGACGACGACACACGAGTATAGCTAGCCTACGGTCAACATGGAATAATGATCAAGCTTATTCCCCGTAGAGATTGGTGACGATTGCCGGGGGGCGCTTCCTCCAGCATTCCTGAAACAGAGCGGGGACAGTGGTTTCTGGATATACCTGTGCAGTCTCTGGTGAGCGTGGGTATTCTCCAGAGGGGGGCGGTTTTTAGAATGTGTTGGCATTTGTTGGCAATGGAGCACGGATGACTCAGGCAACCGTACAGAAACCGCGATTAATGGTTGTTGACGACGAGGCCGACAACCTCGATTTGCTCTATCGCACCTTCCGGCGTGACTTTGAAGTATTCAAGGCCGAGAGCGCCCTCAAGGCGCTAGAGATGCTCGAACAAGAAGCAGAAATGAGCATCATCATCTCGGATCAGCGGATGCCTAAAATGACCGGCACCGAGTTCCTCAGCATCGCCGCCGAACGTTTCCCCGATACCATGCGGATCTTGCTGACGGGCTACACCGACGTCGAAGACTTGGTGGGGGCGATCAATGCAGGCAAGGTGTTTAAGTATATTACCAAGCCTTGGAATCCCGACGAGCTGCGCTCGGTGGTGTTTCAGGCGGCAGATACCTATCGCGTCCTGAAGCAGCGCACCGAAGAGCTCAACCGGGCCCTGCGCCGCGAATCGTTGCTGAATGCGGTAATGACGGCGATTCGTGAGTCGCTCGACTATGGCAACATGCTGCAAACCATTGTGGAAACGATTGGCCAGGCGTTTGCGGCCGATCGCTGTCTCCTGCGCCCCGTCGACGGGGTGGAACAGTCGGGCGATCGCCTGATTAGTTTTACCGATGAGGCGTTTTCCTACGTGGTCTGTCCGAAGTCGCTAGCCCCAGGTGAAGAGGTCAGGGCGATCGCTCCAGTAGCGCTTGACGGTGCGGGCGATGGTTGGGTCAGCGATAGCGTGGGGAGCGACAGCTTTAAGGTTGACCTAGCGGCGATCGCCGAACTCCGCCAAATCGACCAAACTTTTGTTGAATACAACGGTGAAAAAGCGGCTCAGCTAACCGTGCCACTGGTCTATCAGCAAAACCTGCTGGCGGTGATGACGCTTCACTTTGACCGCAGCAGCCAACCGTGGTCGAGCGAGGACCTCCAGCTTTTAGAAGGCGTGGCTGAGCAAACCGCCTTGGCAATTTCTCAAGCCAAGCTCTACCAGCGTATTCAGCAGCAAACCGAGCAGATGCGGGCCGAACTATCGGTAGCTCGCCAGATTCAGTCAAACCTGCTGCGCCAAACGCTGCCCGCCCTCGACCATGTCAAAATCCAGGCCTGCTGCCATCCGGCCCGCGAAGTGGGGGGCGACTTTTTTGAGGTCTATCAGCATCCCCAAGGCGATCTGTGGCTGGCCGTGGGCGATGTGTCGGGCAAGGGCGTTCCAGCAGCGCTGTTTATGGCCAGCGCCATTTCGGTGCTGCGCCGCGAGCTGGCCCAAGAGATCTCGCCTGAGCCCGATGTGATCATGCGCAACCTCAACAGCATCCTGTCAGACGACCTGGTAGGCAGCAACTGCTTTATCACGATGGTGCTGGCGCGATATACCCCTGAAACCGGCACGTTAGTCTACGCCAATGCGGGGCATGTCTACCCCCTCGTTTGGTCTCGTCACACGGGGGGCGATCGCCCCTGCGAACCCCATTATTTGAAAGTGCGGGGCGTCCCGCTGGGCATTTTGCCGATTTGGAAGGCCACCGCCGGGACATTGCCACTCTCCTCTGGAGAAGTGCTGCTATTGACCAGCGATGGCATCACCGAAGCCAGCGTGCCCAGCGCTGCCCTTGGAACGAGCCTAGCTCAAGGAACGAGCCCAGACACCGCCATGCTCAAGCAAGATGGTCTGTGGCAACTGATCATGCACCAAAACGGTTCGCTCAACCTGTCTGCGATTTTGACCCACATCCAAGCCCACAATCAGGTCCAGGAAGATGATCAAACGCTGCTTTCTCTGGAGGTTTTGTAGCCCATGAGAACCGAGCTACACATTCCCAGCGATCTCAAGTTTCTTAACCTTGTCGAACAGTGGCTCCTCGGTGCATTAGAGGTTGAGCTTGGAGACGATGTCGATTGGCCGCGCCAGTCTAACCGTCTGCGGCTGGTGCTGGTCGAGGCATATTCTAACGTGGTGCGCCACGCCCACCGCGACCAGCCCAACTTACCCGTTTTGCTGCGGTTAGAGCTCAGAGATCGCGACCTGAGCCTCGAAATTTGGGACTACGGGCGCGGGTTTGACCTCTCGACCTATTTGCCACCCTCCCCTGAAGACGGACAAGAAGGGGGCTATGGTTGGCTGATTCTCAACCGCTTGATGGACAAGGTGGAATATCGCTTGCAGGTGAATGGGCGCAACTGTCTGGCGTTGGAAACAACGCTGCCCAATGAAACCCGCACTCAGCGACCGGTTGAGGCCGCTGGCTCGGGCGATTGAAGGGCTTCATGCCGGAGTCTCTCTGCAATTCATGCGGGTACTCATGCGGGTGAATATTCCAGTCAACGGGACTGCAAGCCGCAGTGCCCAAATTGGCAAGCGGATAAATACGGGCGATCGCGGCAAACTGACCTAAATCGATGAGGTCTTTTTCCGCATATTGTGGTAGAAGCAGGTTCCGGATCAAAAATCAGAAGTCTGTATAGGGGGATAGAACTTCCAGAAAAGGTATTCCCTTATGCGTACTTCGACCATCATTGCATTGTCTAGCTTGCTGATCGTAGGCTTCGTCGCACTGGATCAGGGAATCGCCGAACAATCTTCGCAATTGAGTCTACTACAGCGCGCTTCGTCCTCGAACCATGAACACGTCATGGCGAACAGCGGACGGGGGCGCACGACCTCCTATCGGGGCAGCGGCCGCCGACAAATCTTGGCCCTGTCGCTGCCACCCAGCGTCATCAACCCAACGGTTTATTAAGGCCCTATTTAGGTTGGGGTTCTTGATTAGGGATTACCGATTAGAACCGATTGGATAAGTAGGAAAACGTAATTACTGACAAGATGCATTTCGACTGCGCTCAATGCTCAACTCCCAGCGAGAAGAGGGTTGAGCGCAGTTCATAGGTTACCGTCAGTCAATCGTGTCTAGGTTTAGACTCCCTTCGTCGATGCCCTGCTCTTGATCGACAAACTCTTGCACATAGGTGCGATACTCGCGCAAAATTTCTTCGACCCAGCCGCGATCGTTGCTGTTGGCATAGAGATGCACAACGGGTTCCCCGGCATCGGGCAAAATTAAAATCCAGCTGTTGTGCTGAGCGTTAAAGATTTTGACGCCATCGATTAGCTCAATGGTGTTGGGCGGGTGTTTTTCGACTAGGTGGCGCATCAGCGAACCTTTGACCGTCCAAGGGCAGTGCACAGAGAGCGATCGATGGCAGACTCGGGGTAACTCCGACCGAATTTGCCCTAAACTGCGCGGCATGCCGCCGTTAGGGGTTTGCTCTTGCAGCGTAAGCATTTCAATCAGCTTAGCAATGCAAAACATCGCGTCAAAGCCAGGGTGGAGCTGAGGGAAGATAAAGCCCATCTCACCACTGCCCCCCAAGACCACGTTGGGATTGGTATGGCAGGCTTCCATCAGTGCGGTGGGGCTGGCTTTGGTGCGCAAAATCGTGCCGCCGTGCCGCCGGGCAATATGTTCGACGGCGCTGGAGGTATTGACCGGCACGACGACCGTGCCGCGAGGCTGTTCGGTCAAGATCATGTGGGTCATCAGAGCGGTCAGCGCCTCGCCCCTAATTGGGCTGCCCGACTCATCCACCAAAATAAACTGCTCGCCGTTGGCCGAGACCTGTACGCCGAGGGTGGCTTTGAGGGCTTCGACGACGCGCCCAAGCTGGTTGAGTAAAACTTCGCGGTCGGCTTGGGATAAAACGGTTTGGTGCAGACTGGCGTTGAGGACAACGGCATCACAGCCAAATTTGGCCAAGAGGATGGGCAGCACGGCCCCTGACACGGCATAGACGTAGTCAATTACTACTTTGGAACTGGTGGTGCGAATAGCGTCTACCTTGAGGTGACGTTCAAAGGTGGTGCTATAGAGGTCGGTGGCTTGGGTGACGTAGGAGACGTTGCCTATTTCTTGAATTTGGGCGCGGCGGAAGTCTTCTTTGAAGTAGGCTCCTTCAATTTTTTTCTCGCGGGCTTTAGAAAAGTTGATGCCCTGGTGGTCAAAAAACTCGATCAGGATGTGGTCGGGGCGTTCGGGATGGACACGGACGTGGATGCCGCCAGCAACCGCTAGGGTAGGAACGACAGCCCGCGCCACCGGAATGGCCGTTGCTTCTAAATTTTGGACGTCAATGCCAACCGACATCAGCCCCGCAATCAGCGATCGCGACACCATCCGCGAAATGCTGCGCTGATCCCGCGAAACAGTCACCTGTGACTTTGGGGGCAAGATCGAGCCAAAGGCTGCCCCCAGTCGCACCGCAAACTCAGGGGTAATATCGACATTTGCTAAACCGGAGACACCGCGCTGCCCAAACAGGTTGCGGTGGGCCGCATGACCCCAAATTAAATTCATGTTGAGAGTAGCACCCGGTTCGATGCGCTTGCTGGGCCAGATGCGGACATCGGGGTTGATCAGTGACTCTTCGCCAACCGTAGAGAGCGATCCGACGATCGCTCCTTCTAACACGTGGGCCCGGCGATCGATGCGTGCGCCCCTCGCGGCCACACAGGCCCGCAGGTGCACTTCTTCACCGACGATCACCCCATTCCAGACAATCGGGCGTTTGAGGTCGGCATCGGCCCCGATGGTGACGTTATCACCAATCACTGTGCCGCGTTCGATCTGCACCCGGGGCCCAATGCGGCAGTTGTTGCCGATCAAACAGGGGGTTTCCAGGCGGGCGCTAGAGTCGATGTAGGTGTTTTGCCCAATCCACAAACCGGGCGATCGCTCCTCATAGTGATACTCCAGCTTGACTCGGCGCTGTAGCCCCGCATACTGCGCTTCGCGGTAGGCATCCAAATGTCCGACATCACACCAGTAGCCCTCGGCCACATAGCCATAAATCGGTTCGTTTTTTTCCAGCAGCAGGGGGAAGAGATCCTTAGAAAAATCCGACTCTTCGTTGGCGGGCAGGTAGTCTAACACCTCCGGTTCGAGGATATAAATGCCAGTGTTGACCGTATCTGAAAAAATCTCGCTGCTGGAGGGTTTTTCTAAGAAGCGCTGAATTCGACGCTGCTCATCGGTGATCACCACCCCAAACTCCAGTGGGTTAGAGCTATGGGCCAAAATAATCGTGGCCTTTGACCCACGCGCTTGATGAAACTGAATCGCCGAGGTCAAGTCAAAATCGGTAATGCTGTCGCCGCTGATCACCAAAAATGTTTCGTCGAGCAGTTCGGCCACGTTTTTAACACAGCCTGCGGTGCCCAACGGCTGATCTTCCTCGACCGCGTAGGTAATCTGCACGCCAAAGTCGCTGCCGCTTTGGAAATAATCACGAATGCTATCGGGCAGGTAGTGGAGGGTGGCGATGATTTCGGTAATGTGATGCCGTCGCAGCAAGTTGATAATGTGCTCAGCAATCGGACGATTGAGAATCGGCACCATTGGTTTGGGCAGATCGCAGGTCAATGGTCTTAGTCGCGTCCCTGACCCTCCAGCCATGAGCACTGCTCTCATACATCCTCCTTACCTTTTGTCGATTACGGTCTCGCTCGGTCGTGGTCGTTGGCTAGCCCCGTGGGGTGATCGAGGGGGCGAGCAGGCAACGGGGCGCAAACTCGTCCGATCGTGTGGGCATAGTCAAAAAAGCTGTAAGCGACTGACCCCTCATCAAGGATCGTAGCGGTGGATGGCGGGATCTAACCGAAATCAAACTTAAGGATAGCTGAATCCTGGTAAGAATCTTGTGTGCTGCTCTAAACTTGGAGTTGAGGGGAATATCATCGGTTGATCTCGGATATTGATCCGAAGGATCTTTGACGATTGCCTTTCTGCTAGCGTCGTTAAACCCGATCATACCGCTGGACATCATCATACCCGCGGGGCATCGTACTCGTAGGGTAGGAGTGCAATTCCACATCATTTGAAACGGAAGTTAGTCTTTACATAGACGGCTAATTAGGGGCGATCGCTCAAGGAACGTGAACACTATGGGTAGTTTAGTGACATTGATTGCATTGGCCATTTATGGCGGTGGCGCGTTCAAGTTTTGGACGGGCTTTGACCGGACTAACTTTAGCGCCGGACGGCTTTATCTCACGGCGCTGTGGCCGGTTTTGTTAGTGGCGAATAAGTCTTATCGACAAAACTTTAATCGGGCGCTGAAGGGCTAAGCCCCAAACCGCTAATTGGGTCGAGATTGACCGTGTGTAATTGACCGTGTTGTACGAGCGCCAAGGGCTAACGCTGTAATGTCTAAAGACACCCGTCGCGATTCTCAAAGCTATCAACTGACCAACTTTTTGGGCGATCGCCCGGCGGTAGATTGGGATACCCAGATTGCAGCAGTGGCGGCGCGCTACAACCGCGAGTACCGGCGTGAGCCGTTTGACTTGCCCGACGAAGTCAAAGAGATGCCGATCTACCAAGAATGGCAATCGGGCATTTTGGCATCCAAAATGACCTCATCCTTTTGGAACTTGGCCAAACCCAAAAAGCAGCAGCGCGTTTTGGATATCGGCTGCGGCGTCAGCTTTTTGATCTATCCGTGGCGCGACTGGGATGCTTTTTTTTATGGGCATGAGATCAGCGTTTTTGCCCGCGACACCCTCAATTCTCGCGGCCCCCAGCTCAACTCCAAACTGTTTAAGGGCGTGCAGTTAGGGGCGGCCCACCAGCTCAATTACGAACCCAAGCAGTTTGACTTAGCCATTGCGACGGGTTTTAGCTGCTACTATCCCCTTGACTATTGGGCTTTGGTGCTAGGCGAAGTCAAACGCGTGCTCAAACCCGACGGGGTGTTTGTCTTTGATGTGCTCGATCCGGCCAGCCCCGTCGCCGAAAACTGGGCGATTTTAGAAACCTATCTAGGCGCTGAGGTGTTTCTAGAACCCCTCAGCGCTTGGGAGCAGGGGCTCAAAGCCAACGGTGCCAAAATTGTCAAAAAAGAAGCTGGAGAGGTGTTCCAGCTTTACAAGGTGTCGTTTTAAAACGCCTGAATCCACTCCAGCACCGAATATTCTGTCCAGATGCCGTTTTGCCAATAGGGGTCTTGCTCTACCAGTTGGCGAACGGCCGCTTCGTCGGCGGCCTCATAGACACCAAATACCTTGGTTAGGTCTTGGGTGGGGCCGAGGGTGACAAG
>DATNOW010000119.1:0-2425 GCA_036703515.1 Chroococcidiopsis sp. | reverse complement strand
CGTTTTACTGAGTGGCACTTGGAGTTCGTGAAGAAATTCGCGATTTAATCGGCAATATTGACCGTTAAACCGCTGATTTTATTAACCTTGATTAATAACTATTTCAGCAGAATTTACAGATCGAAATATTGCTTGTTAATTGCTAGAAAATGCGATCGCTGTTCACACAGAATCCACACCACTCAATCGGTATGATGACTAATCGAGGGGAGTTTGGTCATACTGTCTCCTGACTGGGCGGACTCCTGACTGGGCAGACTCCTCATTGGGCAGACTCCTTGCGGGGCGCACTCCTGGCAGGGCGGACTCCTGGCAAGATAGACGCGATGATTTCTGTGCCAGCGATTCTTAGACGCGACGGCTTAAGATAGGCCTCTCAACAGAATCATCCTTAAATTACTCTGGTTGGTTTCCCAACATCCCTCAAAACGCGACTCATGAGGCAATTATGATAGAAAAAATTTTGTTGGCAGATTCGGGTACTGGGCAAGCCGTAGACATGCTCAAATCGCTCATGGAAATTCCGGCTATCCAGCGAGCTTCGGTGACGGTGCTGCACGTTGTGCCTCCCCAAGTCACCACCGAGGCGATGACCGAAAAGTGGGAAGAGGGCGGCCGCATTTTGTTGAGCGCGATTCAGCGGCTTCAGCTCGATCCCTCCCATGTCAACACGATGCTGCGGCAGGGTGACCCTAAGGATATCGTTTGCAAGGTTGCAGATGAGCTAGATGCCAGTCTGATCATCATGGGTTCGCGGGGGCTGAAGCGGATCCAGTCGATTCTGGAAAATTCGGTTAGCCAGTATGTGTTCCAGCTTGCATCCCGCCCGATGCTGCTGGTGAGGGATGATATTTACGTCAAAAAGATCAACCGCATCCTCGTCGCGATGGATAAGTCGGAGTCGGCCAAGGCGACGCTCAAGGTTGCACTCGACTTGCTGCGCGATATCAAAGGTGGGCAGCTCGTGCTGGTGCATACCAACCCGGAAATGAAGCTGAAGCCGGGTGAAATTGCAGCCAATGCCAACGAAGATCCCGTTTTGCAACCTGCGATTAATGAGGCTAAACGCCTTGGCATTAGCTACAAGTGCGTTGCGCCAGAAGGCAAGCCCGGTGAACGGATCTGCCAAATTGCCCAAGAGCTAAATGTTGACCTGCTGCTGCTGGGCTCGCCCGATCGCCGTCCGACTATTGCTAAAGGCCTGCCGGATCTCGATCGTCTGCTGGGGCAATCGCTTTCTGACTATGTGCGGGTCTATGCCGACTGTCCGGTGATGCTGGTGCGCACGCCTGCGGCGTAGGTTTCCGACTAGCCCTGTAAGACCAAGGGTGCAGCGATCGCTCCTAAACACACTAGAAAATAGAATGAGAAAATAGGTTGGTGGATTGCCGTATCGTGGTTTGAGCGGCAATCCACCAACTTTTGTTTTTTAGTCACTTTTGACTTTTCACTTTTCAGTTCTCACTTTTCACCTGTCACCCTATCCCCTATGACCGTCGAGTTGCCCCCTTCCCCTTCCCAGGCGATCGCCACACTCACCGAAGCAGCGATCGCCTACCGTCAGCGCAGCACAACTCGGCCTTCCCCCGAAGCGATCGCCAGTGCCTTGGTGCAGGCCGAAAAAGACGCCAAACAGCAGCGCCTTACCCTGCCTTTTGAGGCGCTCTGCGGTCGATGGCGCTTGTGTTTTAGCACCGGGGTGCGCAAGCAGCGGCAGGGCGGCATTGCCCTCGGCAAAGGGTTTTATCTGCCGTCCCTGGTACCTGCCTACATCACCTTCACCCCAGCTAGCCCCAATAGCCCAGAGAGCCCAAGCGTCACAGAGGCCGCCACACCGACGATCCAAAACCAGATTCAACTGGCGGGTGTGCGGCTTACCCTGACGGGCCCCTGCCGCTATCTGGGCAAAAAAAATCTGCTGGCCTTTGACTTCACCCACATGCAGGTGGCGGTGCTGGGGGGCACCGTCTACGATGGCGGTATTCGGGGCGGGGCCGCTAAAGCCGACGCATTCCCCGGTCAGGCGATCGCCAAATTGCCATTTTTTGCCTTCTTTTGCGCCACCCCCGACCTGATCGCCGCCCGGGGTCGGGGCGGTGGACTGGCACTATGGATTCGCGAATCATAATCGACGGCTTGATTAGCAATCTCTCCTCAACTGCCATGCCCCAACCGCAACAGCTTACTCTCTGGGACGATTTCAGCGCGGCTCCAAGCGCTCTAGGGCTGACCACGGATCGGGCGATCGCCCCTGTCCTTGACCTACCCGACGCCGACCTGTGGTTTGCCCCCCGCTTTTTTGGCCGAGAGGAAAGCGATCGCCTGTTTGAGATTCTTTTGGCGCAAACCCCCTGGCAGCAAGACACAATCACCCTCTACGGGCAGTCCATGCCGATCCCGCGACTGACCGCTTGGTATGGCGATC
>DATNOW010000118.1:0-2772 GCA_036703515.1 Chroococcidiopsis sp. | reverse complement strand
AACCTGCGGGGCTTTAGCCAAGTCTAACCATGAGATCTCATCACAGCCCGCTAGGGGATGATCGGCCGCCATCAGCACCTCGATCGGTTCGTCGTAGATCACATCGACGACCATTTCTGAGTTGGCGGTCAAGAAGCGATTGTTCATCACAATAGCCACATCCACCAGTCCGTCTTTTAAAACCTTGAGGGCGCGATCGCTCCCCAATGCCGTCACCCGAAGCTGCACCTCTGGATAGTCGTGGCAAAACTGCTGCAAAACAGGCGGCAAATAGTGGGCGCAAACAGAGTGGATCGCGGCCACGCAGAGTTCTGGCTGCTTTCCAGCTAGCAGTTGCGACAGTTCATCTTTGGCGTTCATCCACTCCTGGCAAATCTTGCGGGCGCGGGGCAAAAAGCGTTCGCCCGCCCGTGTCAGCTTGGCCTGAGCTGCCCGGTGAAAAAGTGGCAACCCTAGCTCGGCCTCTAACCCCTGAATCTGCCGACTGATCGTCGATTGGGTGATGGCACAACGCTGGGCAGCCTGCAAGAAGCTCCCGGTTTCAGCAACCGATAGAAACGCTTGGAGTTGTTCTAAACGCACTGTTTGTCGCCTGGGATACTTAACAATTAATCTTATGATTATGGGGAGCTTAGCGAATCTAGGGCACCAGTTCCGTAGAGTCTGATACACTCATCTGCGCGATCGCCTGTGCGATTCCCTGCGCGATCGCCTATACGATTCCCAGTGAGATTCCCAGCGCGATTACCAGTGCGATCGCTGCTATCTCCAAAATCCTATGGCTAAGATGGTGAGGGCGTTATCGGTGATGTCCCCCGGTATATCCGCTAGGCATATTCGCCACCCGTGTCGACGACCTAATAATCTATCCATCTCATCTAATGTATGCGTCGTATGCAGCCAAATACAGCACAGCCAATTCTGTCGATGGTGATGAATTCTATTCGGCAAAATATCCAATATCGTCCCTACATCCTCTGGACGAATGGGCTATCTCTGGCCTTGCTCATTGGGCTGAGTCTCTACGCCATTCTTGGCGACAACGGTAGCCTAGTCAAACATCTATTTTTTCAGCTTTATAACCGCGAAGAGCCTTTTTATGGTTCCTTAGCCACCTTCCCCAACCTATTTCTTTGCGTTGGCATGTCGGTGTGCGCATTTGCTGTAGCGCTGCTGCGGCAGATCCATCCCCGTCGCAAACTAGACTTATTCATTTTGGGATGTGGAATTTTGACTGGCAGCGTCTTGTTTGATCGGTTTTTTCGACTGACAATTACGCTCTACATCCATTGGAAAGCGGCCAAGGTCGTGATGATTTTGATCTATCTGGCCACCGCGCTGATCTTTTGGCTTTGTTTCCGCAAACGCGTTATGAAGACTCCCTATGGTTTCTTGGCGATCGCTCTGTTTTGTCTTGTGGTTAGTGAAGGGGCCGACCTCACCAAGCTCAAGGGAGTTGGGGGGCCGGCCATGTTTGAGGGAGGAGGCTATTTCATTGCTAGCCTCAACATTGGACTCTATTTGTGGATTACCTGCCTACAGCAGATATTTCAGTCGCTCCACCGTTTCTTTGGCATAGCCGTTGGGCCAGAGTTAACCTCTGACCCATCCTCCGACTAGTAGATTAAAGAGACTAGGGAGCTACAGGGCTTTCATGTATGCGACAAGCTGATCAAGCGATTTGCCCCAGCCGTCGTGAAAGCCCATCTCCCGATGTTTTTGGCAGCCCGCTTCATCACTGTGAATGACAACAGCGGTGTATTTTGTTCCCTGCTCGTAAGGCTCAAGAGCAATAATGGCAGTAAACAAAAAGGTATCATCAGAACTTCCAGCAGGCAGGCTAACGGGGCGGTAGCCTGGCTCTAGGGCACTAGTCCAAACCAGCTTTTGATTGGGAATAACCTCTAGGTAGCAGCCAGTACCAGGAAATTCTTGCCCCTCTGGCGATCGCATCACGGTACGGAAAATCCCGCCCGGCCGCAAATCAATTTCGCAGTCTACGGTTTGCCAAGGAGCGGGCGTAAACCACTGCTTGAGATGTTCTGGAGTCGTCCACGCTGCCCAGACGAGCTCTGGCGGCACATCAACGATGCGCTCCAAAACGAGATCGAGCTGGGGGTCAGGTTGATGAAGAGATGGAATCATCGGTTTTATCCTTCAGGGTGTGGAGGTAGGAGTCTAATTGATTGCAACGAGTTTCCCAAATAGCGCGTTGGGCGGCGATCCACTGCTCAGCCTCGGTTAGCGCCTGCGGGGAAAGTTCATAGGTGCGCACCCGCCCTGTTTTATGGGAGTGAACTAGCCCACAGTCACTCAAAACATTGAGGTGCTGGGTAAATGACGGCAAGGCCATATCAAAGGCTTTCGCAAGTTCGCTGACGGCAGCGGGGCCAACACTCAGCCGTTGCAAAACAGCCCGTCGGGTTGGATCAGACAAGGCATAAAAAACGCGATCAAGCTGTGCAGTTTGATTAGGCATATGCCTAAGTATTGCAGTGATAGATACTTAGGTCAATACCTTTCTTTTTGGGTTCCGTCCCATGGCGTTTATGGCCGCCATCGTTGCGGTTTGAACGGGGATGACAGTGACATGATTTATGGCACTAGCCATAAATCATGTCACTGTCCATGCTAAACCTTGCATCTGGCTGGACTCGACAACCATTGCGTGTGGATCAATGGGCTTGATCCGAATTCTGAGCTTGATCTGCACGTTTGCGGGATCAAAAGCGCGGGGATATAGTTTTGATTCTTTTGAGGGTTGCTCAAGAT
>DATNOW010000117.1:0-15252 GCA_036703515.1 Chroococcidiopsis sp. | reverse complement strand
GATGGTCGTTTGCACCCGCATACCGCCCTTGAGCACCTGATCGCGCCCAAACCGATCCATTAGCTCTTGCACCACCGCCTCAGTGACATAGGGGGCGCGGCTTTCTTGGAAGGAGGTAATGGTGCCTAATCGCAGCGGCTGCTTGAGTGCGTCTTGCTGTTCTTTGGCCGTAATCCAGTTGAGCTGACGCATCCGGCTGAGGACGATCGCCTGCCGCTGCTTCGCCGTTTTGTAGTCTCGAAAGGGGCTAAACTCCTCTGGAGCTTGGATGAGCCCAGCCATCATGGCCGACTCGGCCAGCGTTAGCTCGGAAGCATGTTTGTTGAAGTAGCTCTGGGCAGCGGTTTCCACGCCGTAGGTGTTGTGTCCCCAGTAGACCTGATTCAAATACATTTCGAGAATCTGGTCTTTGCTAAAAATCTGCTCTAGACGCAGCGACAGCACAGCTTCTACCATTTTGCGACTGAGCGATCGCTCGGGCGTCAAAAACAGATTTTTGATCAGCTGCATTGTGATGGTAGAGCCGCCTTCTACGGTCTGTCCTTCGCCAATATTGGCCAAGAAGGCGCGACCAATGCTGGTCGGGTTAATGCCGTGGTGGGTATAGAAATGGCTGTCTTCAATGGCGATGACAGCGCGTTTGAGATCGGGGGAAATGGTGTCTAAGTCCACCACCTCACGGTTGACTTCATCGTGAATGCTGTCGAGCAGGGTGCCGTTGACATCATAGATATAGGTGGTTTGCGCCGGGGTATAGTTGCGCACGACCCGGACATCAGGAAGATTGCGAAAGCTGATCGCTAGCCCGACCAACCCACCGGCAATCACCGAGCTTGACAGCATCGTCACACCCAGAAGCGTGCCCGCAGTCACTTTACCCACCCCCTGCACAAACCGCAGCACCGGCAGCAGACCATTGGCAGAAGATTGGGGCTGGGGCGATCGCTTTTGCCTGGGAGGTTTGGCACCGGCCGGCTGCCCCACGTATTGCTTGACTGCCGTTTTGCCTGCGGCCGTTTTAGCTGTAGATTTTGCGGCTGTTTTTGCCGTTCCTACTTTTCCCGGCACTGCTTTTCCGGTCGCCGCCTTGGGTTGCCCTACAGGAACCCTGGCAGCCATCGGCTGGCCCGCAGCCGTACGAGGGGATGCTGGAGACGCAGCCGTGCTGCCCGCCGGCCGGGGCGGCATGGGCGGTGGCTCAATCGGGCGGCGAGGAACCGTTGGCGGCACAGTTGGTGGCACAGTTGGCTGTCGTCCAGCCACGGGGGGCAAGGGCGGAGCCCCATTGCCCGGCTGACGATAGGGCGACCCTGCTGCCGTTTGCCCAGTTTGCCCGTTAGGTGGCGGCCCACCCGCCGCTGGAGGCTGAACGCCGTAGGATGGCTCATTGGGTTGGCGACCCCCACTAGGATTGACACCCGACGTGTAGGGCAAGTTGGGGGGCACATTGGGAGAGTTTCCTGGAGATGTCGGCTTTTTAGCAGCGTCAGAGGACACAGTCCAAATTCCTTAGCACGTTTAGTGATTTACAAATTCAGTGATTTATGGCGCGAGGGCAGCAGGTAGGCATCTGCTGCTATCAAAAATTCATCTGCCAGCGGGTTGGCCAATGCCGATATCTTGAGACGGCGACTAGAAGGTGTCTAGAATGCGGCTAGTAGTAAGCAATAGGGGCGATCGCACTAGATGGAAGTAAGAACTTTTTTTCTAAAGCACCGCAAGTTTTGCAATTATAGTAGTTTGGTTGACGGCTGGTGGAAACTGGTCAGAAAACCTTAATTCCGTGAGTGTAACGAATTCTGCTGGGCGTATGCCAATTATGGCTGGGGATCATTTGTTAAATACTAATTCTGCATTGGCATGGCTCTATCGGGGAACCCATGAAATTTTCCCCAATCAGCCGGGGTCAGACAATCCCGATGAGCTGTTAGAACAGCGGCTCGCCCAGAGTGACCGGCCGCTGCGGATCAAGTTTGGCATCGACCCAACTGGGTCTGAAATCCACTTGGGACACAGCATTGTGATTCGCAAGCTGCGTGCGTTCCAAGATGCAGGGCACACGGCCGTGCTGCTGATTGGCGACTTTACCGCCCGCATTGGCGACCCCACAGGCAAATCTGAGGCGCGTAAGCAGCTAACACCAGAACAGGTGGCTCAAAACGCCCAGACCTATTTGGAGCAGGTGCGCCCCATCCTCGACTTTGACACCCCCGGACGGCTTGAGATTCGCTACAACTCAGAGTGGCTGTCAAAACTGGATTTGGCACAAATTTTGGATATCTTAGCGACCACTACGGTGGGGCAAATGCTGGCCAAAGAGGGGTTTGCCGAACGCTACGAAAAGCAAACGCCGATTTACCTGCATGAATTTCTCTATCCGCTAATGCAGGGCTACGACTCTGTGGCCCTCGAAGCAGATGTAGAGCTGGGTGGCACCGATCAAAAATTTAACCTGGCGATCGGGCGCGATTTGCAGCGCCACTTTGGGCAGCGTCCCCAGTTTGGTCTGCTGCTGCCGATTTTGGTAGGCACCGACGGGGTGCAAAAAATGTCGAAGTCTCTGGGCAACTACGTGGGCTTGCAAGAAGATGCGCTGTCGATGTATTCCAAACTGGAAAAGGTGCCCGACAGCCTGCTGCCCCAATATGTCGAGCTATTAACAAACCTATCGGTCGATCAGCTACCCGAAAACCCACGCGATCGCCAAAAGCTATTGGCCCTGGATGTTGTTAGCCAATACCACGGCAAAGCCGCCGCCCTAGAGGCGCAAAAAGCGTCTCTTAGCCTTGTCCAGGGGGATGCGGCCAGTGCCGAGGCCGTACCCGAATTTTCGCTGGCGGCGGTGCAGTTTCCATCGAAGCTGTTTTATATTTTGGCCGCCAGCGGTCTCTGTAAAAGCAGTGGGGATGGGCGACGCCAAATCCAAGGCGGCGCAGTGCGACTCGATGGCGATCGCATCTCTGATGTCGACTACAGCGTCGATACAGCCGACGTTGTGGCGGGCAAAGTCTTGCAGGTGGGGAAAACCAAATTTGTTCGTTTGGTGCCCTGATTGCGCGGCCTAGCGCCTTAATGCCCTAATGCAGCGCCCTAAAGTATAGCGCCCTCAAGCCCAACCCAGAATGCTTAGAGCGTTACAGCGCCTTAGACCACTCTGGGCTAAACCTGCTCAAATAATTTGCACCTGCACCTGACCACCTTGGATGCGAGCCGGATAGTGGGTCAGGGGCGATCGCGCCGGGCCGCGCACAGCTTGCCCTGTGGCGCTAAACTCCGCACTATGACACGGGCAAACAAATTGGCTTTGGTTGTTTGACCAATCGACCTGACATCCTTCATGGGGGCATCTCCGGTTGAAGGCCAAAACGCCGTTGGGGTTGCTGGGGTTGCGAATCACGGCCACCGAGGTGCGCCCAATTCGGGTTTGAATGACATGGGCGCTGTTGAGCTGGCTGACAGTGCCGACGGTCTGAAATCCGGCGGCTTGGGCTACCAGCGTTGGGTCGGTGACTGGGGATGGTGTTCGAGCATTGGCGATCGCCTCCAACGAACTCACCAAGGCTCCCAAGCCCGCCAAAACCACAAATGTACGTCTATCCATAAAACACGCTCCAATCTAATCGCTAGTGTAAATAGTTCGACTGTGGGCAATTCAACGGTGGGCAATTCAACGATGGGCAATTCAACGGTGAGCCGTTGAAAGTACGGCAATTGAAAGTACAGCAATTGATTGCAAGCACGACTAACGTGCTTGCAATCAGCGCATCAAATCAAGACATAGCTTGCCGAACGCTACGCCCCAATTCACACCCTTTAAAAAATTCAAAGCTTCGAGCCGTGCCGTAGGCACTAATGCCGCATGAATGCTGAGTATGCGCAAGGCTCATGGCTTAATTAGACATACCACTGCTGTTGGGCATGGCCTGCCATTTGCACCGCTAGTTGCACAAAAGGTACGTTGAAGGCAACCTGATACGAAGTCCTTTAACCACCTTCTAACGCATCTTCTAACAGAGCGGGGACTAACAGAACAGAAACGCCCTATCCAATCCTCCCAATCAAGGAAAGCAGATTAATTTTGTTCTTCTCAATTGGGAGAAATTGGCAGCGCTAATGGGTTGGATAACCCCAAACCCAAATGAATTAGCAAACCGGATTAACTGTTTCCAGAGGCGGAACGCTTACGGCGGAACAGACCCGTCAAGTCCATTCCAGTAACCAATAGCCCCACTAACCCCAACCCAGCCACGACAGGGTAGATCTTACCGAGACCAAGAAAGTCAAGGGTGTGAATTTTCAGCATTAAACTGCCCATCCCCTCCACATCCAGCCACTCATCTAAGATGGTGTAGCCGAGACCAGATAACACGATCAAGACCAAGGGCAAACAAGCAATGATTCCAAGCGCACGGTGATAACGACGGAAATTGCGACTCATGACACCTCTAGTGAATGAGATAAACGGCGTGATTTGATGCTGTGTCCAGCGTAATCTAAAAAAGTAAGAAAATCGGGAAGAAAAAGGGGCGATCGCCCCAAATTGGGGAACCTCTGCCGCAGTAAGCAAAATTGGGTTTCGCAGATCGGGGTAGCGGGCTGATATCGAGCCATGGAAAGCTGATAGCCTAGCTAAACGACTCCCTTTTCAACTTCATTTTCGACTTCATTTTACAGATCCACTTACACATTACACAGCAGGTTTTGGCGTGAAAACTCGCTCTAGCTACTGGCGGCTATTGCCCCATCTCCGTCCCCATTGGCGCACCATCATCCAGGCTTTTGTCTGCACGCTGGTGTTTACGGGATGCTGGCCGCTATTGGCCTGGTTGGCGGGTAACGTCCTGGGCTTTTTGGTCAAAGGCAACGTGCCAGAATTGGCCAAGCTGGCCGGGGTGATGGCGGGCATTTTTTTGGTGCAGAAAATTGCCCAATATGGTCAAGACTCGCTCATGGCCAAAGCCGCTCTGGCGATCGCCCTGGATGTCCGCAAGCGCGTCTACGCCCACCTGCAAACCCTAAACCTGAGCTACTTTGAGAGCGCCCAAACCGGCGATTTGTCCTATCGGCTGACCGAAGACATCGACCGCATCGGAGAAGTGGTCAACAAGGTCTTCCACGACTTTACCCCCTGCGTCTTGCAGCTCATCGTCGTCTTTGGCTACATGGTCTACCTCAACTGGCAGTTAACCCTGGCCAGTCTGCTGGCGGTGCCGCTGATGGGAGTTTTGATTAGCTGGTTTGGCGAGCGCATGCTAGAAATTTCCCGCCGCAGCCAAAATTTGGTCTCTGACCTATCTTCACTGCTGACCGAGGTGTTTAGCGGCATCCGTCTGATTCGCGCCTTTGCCGCCGAAGACTATGAAGTCGAGCGCTTTAGCCACGAAGCCGAGCGCAACCGTCAGGCCAAGTATGCCGCCGCTTGGCTCAAGTCTGTGCAGTTTCCAGTGGTGGGCTTTTTGTATGCCCTTTGCGTGTTGCTGCTGCTGCTGCTGGGCGGCTGGCAAATTGCCGCCAAAAATCTGACCGGCGAACAGTTTGGCAGCTATGTGGTAGCAGTGGCCATGCTGATCGACCCGATCGCCCATCTAACCGAAAACTACAACGAGTTCAAGCAGGGGCAAGCCTCTTCCGATCGTATTTTTGAGCTGCTCGACATTCAGCCCAGTGTGGTCGAACAGCCCAATGCGCTGGTGCTGCCGCCCGTCACCGGCAAGGTAGAATATCGCGATGTCAGCTTCAGCTACGAGGCCGGGCCGCGCGCCTGGGGCTCTTCTGCCCAGCGGGGCGCTAGCGCCGAAACCCGTCAAGTCTTGCAGCACCTCAGCCTGCTTGCCTTCCCTGGAGAGGCGATCGCCCTCGTGGGGGCATCGGGGGCGGGCAAAACCACCCTCGTTAACCTGCTGCCCCGATTTTATGATCCCCAAGCGGGGCAAATTTTGGTGGATGGGGTGGATATTCGCACCGTTACCCTGCGCAGTCTGCGTCGCCAGATCGGCATTGTCCCCCAAGAAACCATCTTGTTTTCGGGCACGATCGCCCAAAATATTGCCTTCGGACAAAAATATTTTGATCTCGATGCGGTGCAAGAGGCCGCCAAAATTGCCAATGCCCACCAGTTTATTAGCCAGTTTGCCGACGGCTATCAAACCTGGGTGGGAGAACGGGGGGTCAACCTATCGGGGGGGCAGCGTCAGCGGATCGCGATCGCCCGAGCCGTGTTGCTCAACCCGCGCATTTTGATTTTAGATGAGGCCACCTCTGCCCTTGATTCGGAGTCAGAAGCGCTGGTACAGGAAGCCTTAGAGCGGCTGATGCAAGGACGAACAGTGTTTATCATTGCCCACCGCTTAGCCACCGTCCGTCGCGCCGATCGGATTTTGGTGTTAGAGGAAGGGCGTGTGGTGGAGTCGGGCACCCACGCTGAACTGCTCGATCAGGGCGATCGCTATGCGCGTTTCTATGCCCAGCAGTTTCAAGTGTAGGCGTAAGCCAGACTCATCGGATTTTGCAGAATTTGACGGGATTGACGGGATTGACGGGATTCATGGGATTCACGGGTTATAAATCTGCCATTCCCGTCTTCACACCTAGATTTTCGTGCCTAGAGGCTATTTTCTTGAGAGCTATGCTCAACCTCAGACGACAGAGACTCGATCGCTTCCATCAGCTCTTCTTCAGAAGGATGCACCGTCTGCATGACAAAGGGTAAGCAGGCTCCCCGCAGCCCTCTGCGGATGCGCTCTGGGGTTTCTGGGAAAATGATGAACAGCGGATAGGTTTCTTCGGCCCCTTCGCTCAGAATGTGTTGATGGCGACGGGGCATCAGCCACTCATAGTTTTTGTCGAGCAAAATTTGCGTCTGTCGCCAGCGCCCCAGCAGCGATGAAAAGTCTTCATTCGGGCGATGGATAAACAAAAAGATCTCGACCCCGGTTTTAATTTTCCATTCGGGATCGCACATTAAAATCGCCGTATCGCAGGGCAGCCGCAGCGCTTCACCAGGGGCGATCGCCCCATTGCCAGACCCCGCCGCTGAGATCGAGTCGCGCACCCGAATCACCGGCAGCGGAATCGTCACCACGCTTTCATCCGGGCGACGCATGCTGGGGATCATCTCTAGGTAAGGACGATGCTCCTTGAGCAGGGCGATCGCCCCCGTGTGGCTGCTGTATTCCGCCAGCAGCTCTTCATATTGGGATTGGGTGACAGACTTACCAGACATGGTTCTGCGGTAGTGTTCCTAGGGTGGGCTTCTGCCTGCATTTTAGCGAACCGCCCACCAATCCTGAGTGCGGCTTACTTGATGGCATCCATGACCTTAAACATCGGCAAATACATCGCCACCAAAATCGAACCGACCATGCCCCCCAGCACTACGATCATAATCGGCTCCATGATACTGGTCAGACCTTTGACGGCCTGTTCGACCTCGTCTTCATAGAAATCGGCCACCTTCATCAGCATGGTGTCGATTTCCCCCGTTTCTTCCCCGATGCTCAACATCTGCAGCGCCATCGCGGGGAATACCTGTTCACGCTGTAGCGCAATACTGATCATGCCGCCCGACTGCACCTCTTTGCGGGCTTCATCGACCGCGTTGGCAATCACCTGATTGCCTGCCGTATCGCGAACAATTTCGAGCGCCGTTAAGATCGGCACCCCCGAACGCGACAGCGAACCAAAGGTGCGGCAAAAGCGAGCAGTCGCTGTTTTTTGGATCAAATCGCCAAACAGAGGCATTTTGAGGTAAAAGCGATCGAGGGTTTCGCGGCCAACGCGGGTTTTGTAGTACTGCTGATAGGCAAACACAAACACAATGATGATTACAACCAGCGTCAGCGAATAGGCCGGAGTCCGCAACACCTCGCTGATTTTCAGCATGAAGGCTGTAAACGCCGGCAATTCGGCATCCAGCTCATCAAAAATATTGGCGAAAATAGGCAGCAAAAACACCGTCATCCCGATGAAAACCGACACAGCAATGAAGCCGACGGCCATCGGATAGGTCATGGCAGATTTAATTTGGTTCTGCAAACGAGACACGTCTTCCAGCAGTTTGGCTAGACGGTTCATTACCTCGTCGAGCACCCCCCCCACTTCTCCCGCTTGCACCATGCTGACGTAAAGACCATCAAAGCACTTGGGATGCTTGCGCATCGCGTCGGATAGGTTGGTACCCTGCTGCACGTCTGAGCTAATCTCCTGCAGCGCTTTTTTCAGCTTGGGGTTGGTGCACTGGTCGGCTAACACCCCCAACCCCCGCACCATCGCCACACCCGCGTTGATCAAAACCGCAAACTGCCGTGAAAAGATGGCTTTATCTTTGACCGTGACCGACGCAAAACTGTTTTGAATTTCGTTGAGGTCAAGGTTGTTGAGCGTGTCTAGCAGGCCCCGGTCTTCGTTGAGAGATTGGACAAACAGCCCCTGTTCCCTCAGGGTAGAGCGAGCCTCAGAGGGAGTGGCAGCCGTAATCTTCTGCTTGCGCAGGTTGCCCTTAGAGTCTCTAGCTTGAACAACGTAGGTAGGCATGGTTCACATCCAGGAGGAGAGCGATCGCTAACGGTTAAAACAAAAGGGGTTGGTATAAGACGCAAGCACAGAGTTCGAGTGATGCCGGTGAGTGATGCCGGTTGCCGGTTGCCATCGTTTAAAAGAATCGCTAAACCGCGCTTTCAAACGATGGGCAGCCCGACTAATTCACGATGTTGACGCGATTCTTGAGCGCTCCTTAGTGGCGTCCGGCAGGCGCACCAGGCTTCCCGGCCGCCGTAGGTACAGGCGCACCGCCGATCAAGCGCTGCAGTTCATCGGGTCGAGACGTCTTGGACATCGCCGCTTCAAAGGAAATCAGCCCAGCCTTATATTGGTCGGCTAAAACCTTTTCTAGCGTAACCATGCCCAATTTGCCACCGGTCTGAATCGCAGAATAAATCTGGGAGGTTTTACCTTCTCGAATCAGGTTGGAGATAGCAGGCGTGACGATCATAATTTCTTGCGCCATCACCCGACCAAATTCATTGGGTTTCGGATTTTTCTTCGACACCAAGGTTTGACTAAACACCGCCACCAGAGAGTTCGACAACTGCACCCTCACCTGCTGCTGCCGCTCTGCCGGAAACACGTCGACCATCCGGTCAACGGTTTGGGAGGCTGAACTGGTGTGCAGGGTCGCAAACACCAAGTGACCGGTTTCTGCCGCCGAAATCGCCAGTGAGATGGTTTCCAAGTCCCGCATTTCACCCACCAGAATGATATCCGGGTCTTCTCGCAAAGCGGCTCTCAGCGCGTTAGAGAAGCTCTTGGTATCTTCTCCTAGCTGGCGCTGGTGAACGAGGCTCTTGATCGGCTCATAAACAAACTCGATCGGGTCTTCAATCGTCAAGATGTGCTCTGCACGGGTGCGATTGATCAGGTCAATCATGGCCGCTAGGGTCGTGGTTTTACCCGAACCCGTGGGGCCGGTCACCAAGATTAAGCCCCTGGGCTTTTCGGCCATTTCCCGCACCACTTCGGGTAAGCCCAACTTATCAAAGCTGGGGATTTTGGAACTCAAGGCCCGTAAACAAGCGGCGTAGGTGCCTCGATCCTTATAGACGTTGACGCGGAAGCGGGCCAGCCCTTTGACGCCGTAGGAACAGTCCAATTCCCAGTTTTGCTCTAGGTTTTTGCGCTGGGTATTGTTGAGCATGCTAAAAATTAGCCGCTGGCACTGTTCGGATGTCATCGGCTCATCGCCAATGGGAGTCAAATGACCGCTAATGCGGAAATAGGGCGGCAACCCAGCAGACAAGTGCATGTCTGAACCACCCATTTCAATCAACTGCTCCATCAAGTCTTCGATCATTAACTCCATGTCGCTTTCTCCTTCAGCGGGGTGTGTATCTTAAAGCGGGATGTACGGTCAGAGGATGTACGGTCAACGGTCAAAGGCAATGGCCGGGGCGATCGCCCAACTCATCAGGCTAATCTTGGAATCGCGAAGTGGTGCAATAGGGGCAATCTAACCATTCCTGCCGCAGTTCTGCACCACAGCAGCGGCAGGTCAGCGAACTCTTGCGCTTCGCCTTCAGTTCCGATTCCAATCCTGTATCGGTGAACGTGACGCGCTCCACTTCTTCCAGCGTGGTTGAGCCTTGGCGCACCAAATCAATGCTGTAAGCCAGCAGAGTTTTCATCCCTTCCTCCACAGCAACCTCTTTGATGCGTTCCGTCGGAGCCCCTTCTGTAATCAGCGTTTGGAGTTGCTCAGTGACACGCATGACCTCGTAAACCCCGCATCGCCCCTTGTAACCGACGCCCTTGCAGGCCGAGCACAACACGTTTTTCGATCGGGCTTCATGAACCTGTTCCGGCGTGAGGGAATTAGCTTTGTAGAAGGTGACATCCGTTTCGCGCGAGGAGGCAAGTCCAAACCGTGATAGCTCTTCTGCGGTCGGCGTATAGGCAATGCGGCACTCCGAACAAACGCGACGCATCAGCCGCTGGGCCAACACCCCAATCAGGGAGCTAGAAACCATGAACGGCTCGACCCCCATCTCATCAAGACGGGCAATGGCGCTGGCTGCGTCGTTGGTGTGCAAGGTCGTCAACACCAAGTGCCCCGTCAAGGCAGCTTCAATAGCCGTTTTCGCCGTTTCCTTGTCGCGAGTCTCACCCACTAGAATCACATCCGGGTCTTGCCGCAGGAAAGCTCGCAGAATAGAGGCGAAATCCATGCCCTTTTCTCGAATCACCTGCACCTGGGTCAGCCCCGGCAGAGAATATTCAATCGGGTCTTCTGCCGTGCTGATATTGACACCGGGGTCATTCCGTTCTGCCAAAGCAGAATACAGCGTGGTGGTTTTACCAGAGCCGGTTGGCCCCGTCACCAAAATCAGGCCGAAGGGACGGGATACCATGTCTTGCACGGTTCGCAGAGTGTCCACATCGGAGATCAGTTTATCCAACCCTAGCTGAGTAGCCGAGTTGTCTAGAATCCGTAAAACGACCTTTTCCCCATAGCGGCTGGGCAGCGTATTCACCCGGAAGTCAATTTTGCGCTGGTCATAGATCCGGCGAATGCGACCATCTTGGGGCAGGCGGCGCTCGGCAATGTCAAGGTTAGCAATAATCTTGAAACGTGCCGTCACTGCCGGAATGATTTTCTTGGGCAACCGCTCAAAGGCTTCTCGCAACACCCCGTCTTTGCGGAAGCGCACGCGCAAGTCTTCTTCTTGAGGCTCCACGTGGATGTCAGAGACGCCCTCTTGCAGCGCTTTGACCATGATCTTGTTAACCAAGGCAATCACGGGAGCGGCCTCAGCATCCTGCAACGCCGCGTCTAGGTTTGATTCTGAATCTTCAGGACTGTCTTCGAGTTCTAGATAGTCCAACCCCTCTAGGTCGGCTTTAACGTCAACCTTCGACTGCTGGTCGATTTGCTTCTGGCGTTCAACCTGCTCGTCTAGGTATTGGGAAATGATGCGCTGATAGTCTTCAGCAGTGATCACCATGCGCTGCAAGATCAAGCCCTGCGGCCGCAAAATCCGATTGAGGTCATCTTGGGCAGAGAGGTCGTCAGGGTCGACCATGGCCACCAAAACGCTGGGCGGATCGGATTCTGTCCGCGATAGGGGCACAAGACGACAGCGACGACAAACATCTACAGGGATCAGCGAATCGATCAGGAGGCTAACCTGAGAGGTCGAGATCTGGCTAATTTCTGGATCGAGCGACTCCACCCCATACAAAATTTTGAGTTCAAAAAGCTGCTGCTTCTTGTATTGACGGAGCAGATCGGGAGGCAACTGCTGCCCCGTGATCAGCTCTAACACTTCCGTCAAGGGACGTCCCGATTTGCGGCTTTCGACCAAGGCTTGCTGCATCTGGTCATTGTTGACATAGCCAGACTGGACAAGCTTATTGCTAAACGGAGAGAAGTTGTGCTGAACAACGAGAGCGCGACGTTGAGATGAGGGGTTAGCCATAGCAATACGGGGTGGTTGCTTGAGTAGTAGTTTTCCCAGAATCTCAGGGAGAGTTACAGGGGAAGAGGCTGAAAGGACACGGTCAATACAGGTTAATGCAGGTCAACGCAGCGGTCAGATTGGTTGGCGATCGCCATCGCGGGGAATCAGCCAACGCATCATCGGCTATATCTTGCTCAGAATCTTACTCAGAGTTGAGCCGTACCATAGATAACTGCGAAGGACTACGGATAGCGATCGCCTGTGCTTGGGGTGGTATTTCAACATCATTAACGGAACCTGAACGGATTGATGCTAAATTGACGCTAAATATTTACGTTTTAAACGATATCGCTGGCTTCCACTGCCTCGGATGTCTCGGAAGACAGCAATTAAAATTGCTTAGACCGATGCCAGACTTGCCGATCGCACTCTTAATATAGATGCTTGAATACTAATCGATGTTTGCGAGAAGCGGTAGCTTTCGTCATTTCAGCAATCACAATCTCACCATATCTCACCCATTTCTCACCCGTTCAAGCTCTCATCCATTGTTTGATCGGCTAACTGAGCCTGTACTGAATGAGCCTGACCTGCTGAGCCTGACCTGGTGAACTTGGCCTGCTGAGTCTTGCCTGAGAGAGATGGGTAGCCCTCCAAATTGGGTATACGGATTATTGTCCATACTATACGTGCTAATTTTAGCGCTTGAGGGGTTTCAGCACCGGGCATAGCTCAGATTGCCCAAATCATAGCGTTTCCTGACAGAGAACGTAGATTTCTGATCCCGTAGGTCGGGGGAGGCGAGTTCGCCAATGTTGCCAATACTTCGTCGGTTCTCCATTCAATCTCGTTCATTCAATCTCGTTCACTATTGCCAATCTCGTTCACTATTGAATGGAGAGTAAATGGAGCCTCCTAGAAGACTAGCTGAGCGCTAGTTGAGTGCTGCTGTACGTCCCTGCCCTTTGAAAGACCGAAAAGGCGGTCTATGCACCTTGTCCTAACCCAACAATCCTGCCTTCAGGTGCCATGGTCTGGCCAATCCTCTGGTGTCCTAGTCACCTCAGGTTGGCTCTCCTCGCCAGTGGATAGGGCGAGAAATTCGAGGGGATTTAGCTCTTTCCAAGGGAGGAACGAGTGGGCGATCGCCCCATAACCCGCCCTGTAGAATTGATCAATCCTGAACGAATCTCAGACTTTTGGATAGAATCTGAAATTGGCTTGGGTAATGTATTAGTTAGTGTGTGGTCTGAAGTTGGTGCAAAATGGTGGATGAGGAAAAAAAGCTGGGGAATACTCAGGAGTCAATAACTGATACTGTGGAGCTTTCGCAAGATATGGAAAATGAAGCAACATCGGTAGAAGTTGGTTCTACTGAAGCTGAAGTCAGTGCGACCGAGGAATCGGATGTGGAACCTGTCGCCGCTGAGACAGAGCTTGTGGTGGAAGAAGCCGAATCCATCGAGGCCGACGATGACGCGGCCGAGGCCGATGGCGGAGCCAATTATCGCAAGATGGTTGGTGAACTGGTGAAACAACTGGAAAGTGTGAAGCTTCAGTTGGATGAGCGCAGTACTCAGTACATGAGGATTGCGGCAGATTTTGACAACTTCCGCAAGCGCACCCAGAAAGAAAAGGAAGATTTAGAACAGCAGGTCAAGTGCAACACCGTCATTGAGCTGTTGCCAGTGGTGGATAACTTTGAACGGGCGCGATCGCAAATCAAACCCCAGACCGACTCTGAGATGAACATTCACAAGAGCTATCAAGGGGTCTACAAAGATTTGGTCGAACGCCTCAAGCGGATTGGCGTTGCGCCGATGCGCTCAGAGGGCAAAGAGTTTGACCCCAATCTCCATGAAGCTGTCATGCGCGAAGCCACCGCCGAATTTCCTGAAGGAACGGTGATGACCGAACTGGTGAGGGACTATATGCTCGGCGAACGGGTGCTGCGGCATGCCATGGTTAAGGTTGCGGCTCCCTCTGAGTCTGGTGGCGATAGTGACGAAACTCCGCAAGAAGCCTCGGAAGGCTAATCTGCAGAATTTCGGCGATGGGATAGGTGTGTCGAGAGTCAAGTTAGTTGAAGTACTCAAACCAAATTTTTGAGTTAAATTGATTAGATTCTCGAACAATTACGGAATACCTGCCAGAAGTAGTCTGAATTCACCTGGTTTTCTGGCGTCTACTTTAATTGAAAACGTTCACAGCCGCTAATTATGGGAAAAGTCATTGGTATCGACCTAGGCACGACAAATAGCTGTGTTGCTGTCCTAGAGGGCGGTCAGCCAGTGGTGATCTCCAACTCGGAGGGCGGGCGGACTACCCCTAGCATTGTTGGATTTGGCAAGACGGGTGAGCGCCTCGTGGGGCAGTTGGCAAAGCGACAAGCTGTGACAAATGCAGAAAACACGGTTTATAGCATCAAGCGGTTTATCGGACGACGGTGGGATGACACCTCAGACGAGCGTAGCCGTGTGCCTTACAACTGCGTTAGGGGTAAGGATGACACCGTTGACGTGCAGATTCGGGGGCGATCATATACCCCCCAAGAAATCTCTGCCATGATTCTGCAAAAGTTGAAGCAGGATGCCGAAAACTATCTAGGTGAGCCGGTCACGCAGGCCGTAATCACCGTTCCAGCCTATTTCACCGACGCTCAGCGGCAGGCAACCAAGGACGCCGGCACGATCGCTGGTCTAGAAGTGCTGCGGATTATCAACGAGCCGACTGCCGCCGCCCTATCCTACGGGTTAGACAAGCAAGATCAAGAGCAAAGCGTGCTGGTGTTTGACCTTGGCGGTGGCACCTTTGACGTCTCGATCTTGCAGCTCGGTGACGGGGTGTTTGAGGTCAAAGCCACCTCTGGCAATAACCACTTAGGTGGGGATGACTTCGATAATGCGATCGTTCAGTGGTTGATTGACAGCTTTATCCAGCAAGATGGCATCGATCTATCCACCGACAAGATGGCGCTACAGCGTTTGCGCGAAGCAGCAGAGAAGGCCAAAATTGAGCTCTCTGGCACGGTGGCGACTTCGATCAACCTGCCCTTTATCACCGCTGACGAAACCGGCCCCAAGCATCTAGAAATGGAGCTATCGCGGGCTAAATTTGAGGAATTGGTGCACCAGCTGGTGCAAAATACCATCGACCCAGTTACCCAAGCGCTAAAGGACAGCGGCTTGTCGGCTGATCAAGTCGATCGGATTATTTTGGTAGGGGGTTCTACCCGGATTCCGGCCGTCCAAGAGGCCATTTCCCAGCACTTTGGCGGCAAGACCCCCGATCGTTCGGTTAA
>DATNOW010000116.1:0-2141 GCA_036703515.1 Chroococcidiopsis sp. | reverse complement strand
TATTGGTCGAAAGCATATTTACGCGGCTAATTTAGCACCTTAGATCAATGCGTTAGATCAATGCCCGATCCAGTACATCCCTGGGCTTGTGGACACCTGACATGTTGAATGACGATCTTTAAAATGGAGGGGCATGCCGATTGCGTCACCCTCCATTTTTGCTGAGCCTATTTTCGCTAAGCCGTTGAACGCCACCCACCATCCCCTACAAGCCGGACAAACGTTTTCTAGCCTGGGCGGTCATTTTACCTACCGGGTGATTGGCCCCTGCTGTCGGTTGTTTGACCGCGAAGAGTTGCCCTGGCCCTGCTGTCGCCTCGAATGGCGCGGCAAAGAACCTAGCTGGCGGCGGATTGGGCGACGGTTTATAGCCGATCTGGCCAGCCGCAATGCCCCTTCCTACTGCGTCGAAATTGTAGGGCAGCCGGGAGAAACGCTAGTGATTACGCTGTATTGGATCAAATTACCCCCGTCCAGCAAAGCCTGGTGGTATTCTCACAACCTGCGTCAGGAAACCCAATCAATTCGCCCTCCAGTCGCGATCGCCGAGTGAGCCACCGCATAGGGAGTAGGCCGATAGGGGCATCCCAACAGGGACGCAGCCACTGCTTCGATTACCCAGGGGGGCGCTGAAGACACCACCGTTGAGGGATACACCGCACTGCCCCACAGGGGATGCAAAATCACAGCACAGCCGCCGCTCCGACTGACGGGATACCCCAAACAGGCCCGGGCGATCGCCACATCGTCAAGGCGAGTATGACCAGGGCTAGAATAGACCGGAAACCCCGAGGATGGGTCAAACAAATCAGCCCGGTAGCCTTGCTCTACAAGCCGCAAGACCACCATCGCACCGATTTCAAGGAAGTTTTGGCGCAGCCTCTCCTTTTGCGCCTCAGTCTCCAGGGTGCGTTCGAGCAAAACGCGATCGCACGGCTGTAGCACAATCAGCACAGACTCAATCAGCACAGGCTCAATCGCACACGACCAATCGGGCAGCAGGCTCGCTGCACGGTCTTGGATAAACGCACTGGGAGAGTGAACAGACCATTGCATGATGCGGAAAACGCACCCTATCGATGCAAGGTGCGTCATGAAACTCTATTCTTATCGAATCAGATCAGGAGTCGATTCGGGCCGATCTAGGCTTTGGGATCAGCTTCAAACTTGTGGGCATAGGCCTGCAGCAGAGTGCTGACCTGGTTGAGCACCTCGTCACCCGAGTTTTTGCCCAACACCTGGCGACCTGGCTCCGATTCCGGTTTGTCGAGACTGCGGGCGATCGCTTCACTCACCTGCTGCGCAATCAGGGTTTGCAGTTCATCCTTAGCCCGGCCCCGCTGATAGTCTGCGCCTTCTTCGGTGGTGGCATAGAGGGGGGGAAGCCGGTTGAGGGCATAGGCGGCAATGTCGCCCAAATCAAGCGTGCAATCGCTGGTTGCCTCAATCTCAGCAACACGGGCGATCGCCTCAGTTAACACGAGCTCTTCCATGACGTTGATGAATTGCTTTCGCGGTACTGCGACCACCTCACCCGTCAGCAAGGAACCCATCAACCGATCGAGCGCCATATACTCTTCGATCGAAAGCTCAGACGCTGTATCACAAATCCGACCCACTTCTGCTTCCATCGCAGGAGTCAGGTAGCCGTCTTGGAGCGCTTGCTCGACAATCTTTTCAATGCTCATAGCGTATTTCTCTGGCCTGAGGAACCTTTGGGCATGGATTTAAGTTCTTAATCCCTTTGCTCTAGTGTGCCCTAGAATCCGGAAAGACCATACGGTTAGACACAATTAATTTGTGTCAAAAGCCGCGATCGCAACCTTGCCAGGAGAGGCAAGAATGCTGACTAGCCGTACCTTTCAGCCCTGCCCTCGCGCAGAGAATTCTAAGGCAAAAAAACATGAGTCTGGTGCAGATGATCCTGTACAGATGATCTGACGCAAAGGCTATTGCGCAGAGGCTATTGCGCAAATGATCTTGCTTCAAACCCTTATTATTCAAAGTTATTCAAAGCCATCATAGCGCCACGGCACCGGATCAACACTGTCGCCGTTAACGTAGAGCCCCCAGTGCAGGTTGGGGCCGGTCGCAGAACCGGTTGCCCCCAAAGCGCCAATCACTTGCCCTGGACGAACTTC
>DATNOW010000115.1:0-5302 GCA_036703515.1 Chroococcidiopsis sp. | reverse complement strand
TTCGGTTCACGATGGAGCCCAAGCGCCTGTGGCGGCGCTATGTGATCCATAATCCTCGCTTTGTGGCCTTTTTTACGGTGCAATGGTTGGCAAGCTTGATGGGCAAGCAATTGTTTTTGCCGCAAAAATCGACCTAGAAAGGGCGATCGCCATCCCACTAACAGAACTTTGCAGCGTGGCAGATAGGGAGCGACCAACTTGATTACTCGACGACAGGCGCTTTTTCTCGGTTTAGGCACAGTTGGTGGCTTAGGGGCGACGTTCTTTGGTCGCTTGAGGGCTCAACAGCTCTATCAAGAAAGCTTGGCCGATCCCAAGCGTGATTTTTCGGTGACTGGAGATTTGCCATTGGGCGATCGCGCCCTGGCCAAGGGTTTGCTATATGGAGCGGCGGTGCATACCGACTATCTAGCAGATCCAGATTTTGAATCGCTATTTTGGCACGAGTGCAAAATTTTAGTGCCAGAAAACGAGCTACAGTCCAAAAATTTGCGCCCCACCCCCGATCGGTTTGATTTTACGAAAGCCGATCGCCTCGCCCAATTGGCCCATGAGCATGATCTGCAAATTAGGGGGCATAGCCTGATCTGGCATATTTTGCTGCCCGATTGGTTTACAGAGGTAGTGAATGCCCAAAATGCAGAACAGTTTTTGATTAACCACATTCAAACGGTCGCCGGACGCTATGCGGGGCAGATGCATTCCTGGGATGTGCTCAATGAGGCGATCGAAACCGGCGACGATCGCTCCGATGGGCTGAAAAAAACGCCTTGGTTAGAACTCCTTGGCCCCGAATACATTGAATTAGCCTTCCGCACAGCCGCTGAGGCCGATCCCCATGCCCTGCTGGTTTACAACGACTATGGGCTGGAATATGAAACCCGATTGGGCTATGCCAAACGTCGTGCCACCCTGAGAATGTTAGAACAGCTCAAAACAAAGGGCGTTCCTATCCATGCTCTCGGCATTCAATCGCATCTCAACGCCGCCGATGTTAACTTTAATCCCACCGGGTTTCGGGCGTTTTTGCAGGATGTAGCCAGCTTAGACCTGAAGATTTTAGTTACAGAACTGGATGTAACCGATCGCTATCTGCCAGTGGATACGGTGATTCGCGATCGCATCATTGCCAGTGTGTACGAAGATTATTTGGCGGTCGTATTAGACGAACCGGCAACGATCGGGGTTTTAACTTGGGGGTTGAGCGATCGCCACACATGGCTCTCCTGGTCATCCCCACGAGAAGACAATCTGCCGGTGCGACCGCTGCCCTGGGATGCACAGTTAAACCGCAAGCTAGCCTGGAATGCGATCGCCCGAGCGTTTGACAATGCACCGAGCCGCTAGCGGCCGTGGATAGTTCTTGCCATGGATATTGCTTATGGGCTTTTGTGTGAGTCTTTGGTGAGACTACAACTTGAGGATAAACTTGGCAACGTTGAGATAAATCAGCACCCCCAGCACATCGACTGCTGTTGTAATGAATGGGGCTGACATCAGAGCGGGGTCAAACCCGATGAATTGAAACAGAAATGGCAAAGTTGACCCGGCGATCGAGGCCAGGATTGAAATTGCAGTCAGACTGACACCAACGGCGATCGCCACCACCCAGTTGCCTTGCAGTAAGTAGGCCCACACCAGCACCACGATCCCTAGCATTAGCCCCAAAAAGGCCCCTGCGATCGCTTCCCTTCGAATCACCTGAAAAGCATCGCCGCTGCGAATTTCATCGGTATTCAAACCGCGGATCACCACCGTCGATGACTGAGCGCCGACGTTGCCACCTGTACCGATCAGCAGCGGAATAAAGGCCGCAAGCGCCACCACCTGCTGCAAAATTTCTTGCTGGCTGCGGATGACGGCGCTGGTCATGGTGTTGGTAATCAGCAGCACAAACAGCCACACGACGCGTCGCCGCGCCACCGTCAGCAGGTTGGTCTGAAAATAGTTGTCGGCCCCTGACTGCACCCCGCCCAAGGTGTAGATATCTTCGGTGGCCTCTGCTTCTAAAATGTCGATGACGTCATCGACTGTGACAATGCCGACTAGGCGCTGTTCGGTATCGACTACGGGTACAGCCAAAAAGTCATATTTCTGGATGATCCGGGCTACGTCTTCTTGGTCGGTGCCGGTTTGGGCGTAGACCGCATCGCGTACCATGATCTCGCCAATGGTTTGGTGAGGCTGGGCGATCACCAGCGCCCGCAGCGACAAAATTCCCGTTAGGCGGCGGGCGGCGTCGGTGACGTAGAGATAATAAATCGTTTCACTGACGTTGGCTAAACTGCGGATGCGATCGAGGGCTTGAGCGGCTGTCCAGCTTTCCTTGAGGGAAATATATTCGGGGGTCATGATCCGCCCGGCGGTGCCCGCT
The DNA here is from genome assembly GCA_036703515.1 of Chroococcidiopsis sp. Classification (GTDB taxonomy): domain Bacteria; phylum Cyanobacteriota; class Cyanobacteriia; order Elainellales; family Elainellaceae; genus DATNOW01. The sequence goes on along the minus strand of DATNOW010000115.1, from coordinate 2,928 downwards.
TCGTAGCCTAACAGCAGCGCGGTGGCGCGGCGTTCTTCAGGGCTGAGCTGTTCGAGCAGGCGGGTGACGACTTTGGCGGGCAATTCGTCAAAGAGGCGCACCCGGTCATCGGGTGACATTTTATCGACAATATCGATTACGTCTTGGCGCTTAAACTCTTCGACGAGGGTTTGCTGGACGCTGGAATCAAGATATTCGTAGACTTCGATCGCTTCACTTTTAGACAGCAGGCGAAAGGCAATGACCTGCATCGCTTCTGGCAAGCCCTCGATCGCTTCGGCAATGTCGGCAGGCTGAACGGGCACCAGCAGGGCCTTGGCCCCCTGGAGGTTGTTTTGTTCTAGCAACATTTCGAGCTGCGATCGCACCAAATCACACAGCTCTTGCCGGGAAATGGTCTGGGCCGCTCCAACTAAATTGTCGTCGTCATTAAAGGTCAAAACGTTGCTTACAAAAACGATGGGATGCGATGCTTTTAGTCTACGGGACTCACGGAAACTGGTAAATGGCTTAGGGCTGGATTGGTGCGGACTGAGTACATTAACTGCCGACGGCCCGTGCATTGAAACTAATGCATTGGCTAGCCGTACATTGACTATAGGTCTATTCTAGGGGTGCCTGCGATCGCATGAGCGCTCTATTCTGCTGTGGGCATGATCGATTGCTAGTCGATTGATAGTCCATCGCTAGCCGATTGCGAGTCGATAGATGGGGGAAGGCGATCGCGCCAATAGGCGTTTTTCTCTAACTTGGATTAGAATAGCTGGCCGTAAGGTTTTGACTGTCCTGCTCCTCTAATTTTTTGGTACCAACACCTATGCAAAATCCTCCTCCGCCTTCGCCTACCCCGCGCGCGTCTAACCCTTGGAAATGGATCGGTATTGGCTGTGGCGGAGCCCTACTGGTGGGCATTGTTGTCGTGGGTGGGCTGGTCTACTGGGTCCAAAAGACGCTCAACCTCTCGGTTACTCCCGAAAGCGCCGAAGAATCGGCCCGTGCCATCATGGACTACAAAATTCCGGGCGAGTCGCAGGGGCTGATTGCCATGAATATCGCTGGGGTGCAGTTTGCGGGTGTGACCAGCGCCAGCAAGCCCGGCGAAATTATGCTGTTTTTAGGCCAGGTGTCGAATCAGACGGGCGTCAACCAGCAAGAAATTGAGGAGTCGTTTCGCCAAGGGGTGAATGACCAGCAGCAGGGGTTTGAGAGCAAATCGACCCGCACTGAGTCACGCCAGCTTTGTGGGCAAACGGTGACGGTGGCGATCGCCGAAGGGCAGCAATCCAATGGGCTGTCGACCACGCCAGCGTTGTTTTACCAAACCACCGTTGAGCACAACAAAAACCTGGTGCTGGTGTCGTTGATGACGACGGGTGAAAAGGCTCAGGCGACTGCGGATGACATTTTTGCCTCGCTGGCCTGCAAGCCCTAGCAATAAGATTGCAATGAGATAGCAAAGAGATCGTGTGAAACAAGAAAAGGGGACGCGATCGCGTCCCCTTTTCTTTGATGAACTCAGGTTTCTATCACTGGGCTGCAAATGGCTGCAAATGGCTGTAAATTTGCTGGAAGCGGCTTTACAGCGGTCTAGCAACCGATAGAGTCAGATCGGTATCGTTCTCTAGGGGAAGCACCATTGCTGCCTGCTGCACGGGCTTAATAGCCGCTTGCAGTAAGGGAGTATTGGTCACAGACCCATTGGCCAAGGCAAACAGCGGATTAGACAAAATGCCCGCCAGCGAGGTTGCAACCAGCGCCAGCACAATCCCCACTTGGAGTGGACGCATTCCTGGCAGATTCCAGCGAATGGGCGGATAGCGCTTCACGGCCTCTGACATTTCCTCCGGCTCTTTGACCACCATCATCTTGACCACACGGATGTAGTAATAGATGGAAATCACGCTGGTCAACAAGCCAATCAGCACCAAACCGTAGGCACCCGCCTGCCAACCTGCCCAAAACAGGTAGAGCTTACCAAAGAAGCCAGCCAGTGGCGGAATGCCACCGAGGGACAGCAGGCACAGGCTGAGACAGAGGGTGAGCAACGGGTCTTTTTGGTAGAGACCGCCATACTCATTGATTTCATCGGTGCCGGTGCGCAGCGAGAACAGAATGACGCAGGCAAAGCCACCCAGGTTCATAAACAGGTAAACCATCATGTAAAACACCATGCTGGAGTACCCTGCATCGGTGCCAATGATCAACCCGATCATGACAAACCCAGCCTGACCGATGGAGGAGTAAGCCAGCAGACGCTTCATGCTGGTTTGGGCCAGGGCGACGACATTCCCCAGCACCATGCTGAGAATCGCCAGTGCTGTCAACACAAAGTGCCACTGATCAGACACGGTGGGGAAGGCATTGAGCAACAGGCGCACCGCAAGGGCAAAACCCGCTGCTTTAGAGCCCACCGACAAGAAGGCAACCACCGGGGTGGGAGATCCTTCATACACGTCGGGCGTCCACTGGTGGAACGGCACCGCAGCGATCTTAAAGGCAATACCGGCAATCACAAACACGAGGGCAATGACCGTACCAAAGGACTGATCAAGCCCGCTGCTGACGATATCAACGGTGATTGTGCTCAGCTTGGTTTGCCCGCCAGACAGCCCATACAGCAAGGAAATGCCGTAGAGGAAAATAGCGGCGCTGGCCGCACCAATCAGCAAATATTTCAATGCAGCTTCGTTGGAGCGGGGGTCGCGCTTCATGTAGCCCGTCAACAGGTAGGACGAGATACTGAGGGTTTCTAGTGAGACAAAAATCATCACTAGCTCATCGGCCCCTGAGAGGAACATTCCACCCAACGTAGCGGTGAGCAAAATAGTAATAAACTCTGCGAGCGAGGTGCCCGATTGCTCGACGTAACGAATCGACATCAAAATCGTGACGATCGCGGAGGTGGCAATGATGCCGCGGAAGACAACG
>DATNOW010000114.1:0-2920 GCA_036703515.1 Chroococcidiopsis sp. | reverse complement strand
CCAGGGCTTAGCTCAACTCCATGATTACTTCTTTCGCTCCATTCAGCATATTGCCCAAGAAGAAGCCCAGACTGGTTTATTCCGATTTCAGCAGCGACAGTATCTTAACCAGCAAGTTACACAAGATACCCTGCAAAATTTGGTGGCTGTGCTCAAGCCCCGACGCAATGATTGGTCGCGGATGCAAACGCCACTGCTGATCGCCGCAGGCGCAGTGGGCAAGGCCATGGGGGTGACGATCGCCCCACCGATGAAGTCAGAAGACGTCAGCCGGGTTAAAGAACCGCTAGAGGCGATCGCCCGTGCCTCCCAACTGCGTCTGCGGCGGGTGCTGCTTCGCGATCGCTGGTGGCAAAAAGACAGCGGCGCAATTTTGGCCTACACCCGCATGGACAAACATCCCGTTGCCCTGTTGCCCAGCGGCAGTGGGCATTATCAACTGTTTGATCCGATTCAGGCCGGCATGGTCGATCAAACCTCAACTATGCCAGCAAAACACGCGAACCCCACCGTTGATGCGGCGATCGCCGCTCGACTTGACCCGGTGGCCTATGTCTTTTATCAACCTTTACCCAACGGCACCCTGCAAGCCCTCGATTTGCTCAAATTTGCCCTCAAAGGGCGCAAGCACGATGTACTTAGCATTCTGTTGACCGGCGTCGCCACCACATTGCTGGGGATGCTGATTCCCCAGGCCACGGCGATTTTGATTGATACGGCTATTCCTAACGGCGATGTCGGGTTACTGGTGCAAATTGGCTTGGGGCTGGTCGCCGCCACGCTGGGTAGCGTTAGCTTTCAACTGGCCCAGGCGATCGCCTCCATGCGGATCGAAACTATTTCTGACGCATCACTGCAAGCGGCCGTATGGGATCGGCTGTTAAAGCTAAAAACATCGTTTTTTCGAGAATATTCTATCGGCGATCTAAATTCTAGGGTGTCAGGCATCAGCGCCATTCGCCGCAAGCTCAGCGGCACCACGCTGCAAACCCTATTTACCGGATCGTTTGCCTTGCTCAACTTAGGCTTGCTGTATTTTTATAGCCCACCCCTGGCCACCCTAGGGCTTGGCGTCGCCTTGGTGATTGTCACCTTCACCACGATTTCGGGGGCATTTTTGATCCGGCAGCATCGCGCTCTGATGGAACTGGAAGGCAGCTTATTTGGTACGCTGGTGCAACTGATTAATGGTGTCCCCAAACTGCGGATTGCTGGCGTTGAAGAACGCGCCTTTGCCCACTGGGGGCAACAATACACGCGGCAACTGCACATTTTACTCAGCACTCAAACGCTAGAAGATTTTGTCGATCTGTTTGCGACGGTTTTGCCGACAATGGCGGCGATCGCCCTGTTTAGTTTAGCCAGCCGTTTGATTAGTGCAGGCGATAGCGGGTTATCGATTGGCACCTTTTTGGCCTTTAATGTCGCCTTTGGCACCTTTATCAGCGGTGTCACTAGCCTCAGCCTGACGCTGACAGAAGTGCTCGATGTCATCCCCCTATGGCAGCGATCGCAGCCCATTTTGACCGCCGAACCCGAACTGGGCATCAACAAGGCCGACCCCGGACGGATCACTGGCAGCCTCAACGTCGATCGCGTCACCTTCCGCTACCGCGACGACGGACGACTGATTCTCAACCAGGTCAGCATTCAGGCCCAGCCCGGTGAATTTATCGCCCTCGTTGGCCCCTCTAGCTCCGGCAAGTCAACAATTTTAAGGCTGCTGCTGGGCTTTGAAACACCCAACGCTGGCACCGTTTATTATGACGGTCAAGATTTAGCTGGGCTTGACGTTGCGGCCGTCCGCCGCCAGCTTGGTGTTGTCTTGCAAAACGGTCGCATCAGCGCTGGTACCCTGTTTGAAAACATCGCAGGCGGCGCACTGATCAGCTTAGAAGAAGCCTGGGCCGCCGCCGAAAACAGCGGCTTAGCTGACGATATCCGCAATATGCCGATGCAGCTACACACCATCGTCAGCGAAGGCGGCACCAATCTATCGGGGGGGCAACGGCAGCGGCTCGTCATCGCCCGAGCGTTGGCCCTACAGCCCCGCATTTTGCTGCTAGATGAGGCCACTAGCGCCCTCGATAACAAAACGCAGGCGATCGTCAGCCAAAGCCTCGATCGCCTCAAGGTAACGCGCATTGCGATCGCCCATCGCCTTAGCACCATCCGCAATGCCGATCGGATCTATGTTCTAGAGGCAGGGCAAGTCGTGCAACAGGGCACTTTTGAGGAATTAATAAATCAGCCCGGTCTGTTTGCCCAACTCACCTCACGGCAAATGGTATAGAGACTAAACCGCAGATAAGAGCCGCTGAGCCGCGAAACGCTGCTGGCGATCGTGGGGTAGGGTAAAGTCAATCGCCGGGCCTTGGGGCACAATCCGGTTGGGGTTGAGTTCGGGCAGGCCCGCATAATAGAGACGCTGCACGTGGTCAACGCTGCACCACGGCTGGATGCCAGGCTGCTGGTAAAGATCGCGGGTGTAGTTCCACAGGTTGGGGTAGTCTACTAGCCGCTTCAGGTTGCACTTAAACAAGCCGTGATAGGCCAGGTCAAACCGGAATAGGGTGGTAAACAAACACCAATCCGCGAGGGTGATGGCGTCGCCGCAAAGATAGCGCTGCTGGTCGAGCACGGCTTCCCAATGGTCGAGAGCTTGAAAGAGTTCGGTAACCGCTTCGTTGTAGGCAGTTTGGGATGATGCAAAACCGCTGCGATAAACGACATTGTTGATCGGTTGATAGATGGCGTCGAGGGTTTGGTCGATGTGCGATCGCTGCTCGACGGGATAAAAGTCGCGTTTGGGATGGGTGGCGACGGCATTAAATTCAGAATTAAGCATCTGAATAATGTGGCGCGACTCGTTATTGACAATAGTTTGGGTCTGTTTGTCCCACAGCACCGGCACGGTGAC
>DATNOW010000113.1:0-2058 GCA_036703515.1 Chroococcidiopsis sp. | reverse complement strand
ATCGCCTTCAAGCACGGGCAAGCATACTCAAAGACGCGACCTGGCAAAAACAGGGATTCATATCAAATCGGCTACTGGTTGCCCAACCATACCACAGCACGATCCGATCGAAACGGGGGCGCGACGGGGGCGCGACCACTCCCGTAAAACCATAACCGCAAATATCGATTTCTAAAAAATTCCTGCTGTTCTGATGAACAAGGCACCATCGAGCCGTAGGATAGCCCTATTGAAAACAAAGCACGTAAATCCTGATTTAATCTCTTCTTAACACAAGGGTAAGCCACCGTTTAACTGACAATGGTGTACTTACGTTTAGCGATAGTCATGGGCACCCTCAAACGCTCTGCTTGGCAGGTTTCGCCTGAGCAGACTCTTATGCAGAACGCAACTTTAATGCAATTTTGCAAAGAGGTATTTCTACGTCGCAGATTGAATGGCATTTAAGTATTTGAATGCCCGATTTTGTCGTGCTGATATTACTCCTTGGAAAGGGAAAAAACGTGAAAAATCCTAACAATTTACCCCAAGTTCGACTATCCCGTCGCACCTTTTTAAGCCTTAGCGCTACGGGTTTGGGTGCGGCTATTTTAGGGTCTTGCACTCAGCAAGGCTCTGCCCCTACCGCCTCTTCGCCCGCCGCATCCTCCCCAGCAGCAGGCGCGGCCGCCCTGCCGACCTCCGCCGCAGAGGCCGGTGGTCTTGACGCGATCATTGAAGCCGCCAAAGCCGAGGGTGAGCTATCGGTGATTGCGCTGCCCGATGACTGGGCCAACTACAAGGAAATGAAAGCCAGCTTTTTGCAGAAATATCCCTTCATTAAGCTAAACGACCTCAACCCCGATGCCAGCTCAGCCGACGAGCTTGAGGCGATTCGGGCTAACCAGGGCAACAAGGGGCCCCAAAACCCCGATGTGATCGACGTGGGTTTCCAGTTTGGGGATGAGGCTAAGGGTGAAAACCTGCTGCAGCCCTATAAGGTCGAAACCTGGGATTCGATTCCCGATGCCCTTAAGGATGCAGATGGCTACTGGTATGGCGACTACTATGGCGTCATGACTTTTGAGATCAACACCCAGGTGGTGAAGGTGCTGCCCCAAGACTGGAGTGACTTGCTCAAGCCCGAGTATAAGGGGCAGATTGCGCTGTCCGGCGATCCGCGTAAATCAGGGCAGGCGATCAATTCGGTGTGGGCAGCAGCGCTGGCCAATGGGGGTTCGCTCGAAGACGCCCAGGCGGGTCTAGAGTTTTTCAAGAAATTGAATGAAGCGGGCAATCTGCTGCCGGTGATTGCCAAACCGGCCACGATCGCCAAGGGTGAAACGCCGATTTCGCTGCGCTGGGACTACAATGCCCTGGCCAACCGCGATTCGACCGGGGGCAACCCGGAAATTGCCGTGGTGATTCCTAAAACGGGTTTGCTGGCCGGGGTGTATGTGCAGGCGATCAGCGCCTACGCACCGCGCCCCAATGCGGCTCGCCTGTGGATGGAGCACCTCTACTCTGACGAGGGGCAGTTGATTTGGCTGAAGGGCTATTCTCGCCCGGTGCGGTTTGACGACCTCAAGACCAAGAATGCTATCCCCGAAGAGATCATGAAAAATCTGCCCGATCCGGCCCTGTATGAGGCTGCGGCGTTCCCCACCGGGGCGCAGATTGAGGCAGCATCGGAAACGATTACCAAAAACTGGGATAGCGTGGTCGGTGCGGATGTGAAGTAGCGCCGATTCTCGATTCCCGCTAGCAAATTCCCGATCGCCGATTCCCGCTAGCCAATTGCAGAACTTCATGGAGCGCCGTGGAGTTCTGCGCCGATCGGGCTAGGATTCATCTATCAAGCGCCTCTGGTGATGTCTATGCAGCCTGTCAACCCGATAGCCCCAACGGAGATGCGATCGCTCGATCGTGGGTTTTCGTGGGACTGGCTGGGCGTGGTGCCCTTTTTTGGGTTTGCGATCGCCTTTTTGGTGCTGCCCTCGGCCTCGATCGTGGTGCGCAGCTTCCAAGACGACAGCGGACAGTTTACCTGGCAAAATATCCTCGATTTGCAGCAGCCCA
>DATNOW010000112.1:0-2622 GCA_036703515.1 Chroococcidiopsis sp. | reverse complement strand
GATGGGCGGCACGGGGGGCGGTATTGCCTACAACCAAGAGGAATTTGAAGAAATTTCCCAGTCGGGTCTCGATGCCAGCCCGGTGTCGCAGATTTTGATTGAGCAATCGCTGCTCGGCTGGAAGGAATATGAGCTAGAGGTGATGCGCGATCTGGCGGATAATGTGGTGATTATCTGCTCGATCGAAAACCTCGACCCGATGGGGATTCACACGGGCGACTCGATCACCGTGGCTCCAGCCCAGACCCTGACTGACAAAGAATATCAGCGCTTGCGCGATGCCTCGGTCAAGATTATCCGCGAGATTGGGGTGGAAACGGGCGGTTCTAACATTCAGTTTTCGGTCAACCCCGATACGGGAGAGGTAATCGTCATTGAGATGAACCCCCGCGTGTCGCGCAGTTCGGCGCTGGCGTCGAAGGCAACGGGTTTCCCGATTGCCAAGATGGCGGCCAAGCTGGCGGTGGGCTATACCTTAGATGAAATTCCCAACGACATCACCAAAAAAACGCCGGCTAGCTTTGAGCCGACCATCGACTATGTGGTGACGAAGATCCCTCGGTTTGCCTTTGAGAAGTTTCCGGGTTCGAGCACGACGCTGACCACCCAGATGAAGTCGGTGGGTGAGGCCATGGCGATCGGGCGCACCTTCCAAGAATCGTTCCAAAAGGCGCTGCGATCGCTCGAAACCGGGCGGGCAGGCTGGGGCTGCGATCGCGCCGAGAAGCTGCCCAGTCTAGAGCAAATTCGTTCAGGGCTGCGCACCCCCAACCCCGAACGGATTTTTACCGTCCGCCACGCCATGCAAATGGGGATGAGCGTCGATGAAATCTACGAGCTAACGGCGATCGATCCCTGGTTTCTCGACAAGCTGCAAGACCTGCTCGAAACCGAAAAATTCCTCAAGCGCACCCCGCTCAAGAGCCTCAGCCGCGAGCAGCTATTTGAGATCAAGCGGCAGGGCTTTAGCGATCGCCAGATTGCCTATGCCACCAAGACCCACGAAGATGAGGTGCGGGCCTATCGGCAGTCGCTGAACGTAATCCCGGTCTACAAAACCGTAGATACCTGCGCCGCTGAGTTTGAAGCGCTGACGCCCTACTACTATTCGACCTACGAGACGTACTACGAAATCCTCAGCGATGGTGAGGCGATCGCCGAAACCGAATCGGAGGTGCTGCCCTCCACCAAACGCAAGGTGATGATCCTCGGCGGCGGCCCCAACCGCATCGGTCAGGGTATCGAGTTTGACTACTGCTGCTGTCATGCCTCCTTTGCCTTGCGCGAAGATGGCTTTGAAACGATCATGGTCAACTCCAACCCCGAAACCGTTTCGACCGACTACGACACTAGCGATCGCCTGTATTTTGAGCCGCTGACCAAAGAAGACGTGCTCAATATCATCGAGGCCGAGCATCCCGAAGGCGTGATCATTCTGTTTGGTGGACAGACGCCGCTGAAGCTGGCGGTGCCGCTGCAAGCCTACCTCAATAGCGGCGCGGGTGGTCATACCAAGATTTGGGGTACCTCGCCCGACTCCATCGACACCGCCGAAGACCGGGAGCGGTTTGAGAAAATCCTGCGGGATCTGGACATTCGCCAGCCCGCCAACGGCCTGGCCCGCAGCTATGAAGAAGCCTTGCAGGTGGCCAAACGCATCGACTATCCGGTGGTGGTGCGTCCCAGCTACGTTCTGGGCGGCCGCGCCATGGAAATTGTCTATTCCGATGAAGACCTCGATCGGTATATGACCTATGCCGTTCAGGTCGAACCCGACCACCCGATTTTGATCGACAAGTTCCTCGAAAATGCGATCGAGGTGGATGTAGATGCGATCGCCGATCAACAGGGCAATGTCGTCATCGGCGGCGTCATGGAACACATCGAGCAAGCGGGCATTCACTCCGGTGACTCGGCCTGTTCCTTGCCGACGGTGACGCTTCCCGAAGCGCCGCTGACCATCATTCGCAACTGGACGGTGCAGTTAGCCAAAGCGCTCAAGGTCGTGGGGCTGATGAACATTCAGTTTGCGGTGCAGGGCGATCAGGTCTATATCCTCGAAGCCAACCCCCGCGCGTCGCGCACCGTGCCCTTTGTCTCCAAGGCGATCGGCGTGCCCCTGGCTAAGATGGCCGTCCGCGTCATGTCAGGTAAGACCCTAGAGGCGCTAGATTTCACTACCGAAGTGATCCCTAGCCACATTGCCGTCAAAGAGGCCGTGCTGCCCTTCGAGAAATTCCCGGGCACCGACACCCTACTCGGCCCCGAAATGCGCTCGACGGGTGAGGTGATGGGCATCGATACCGACTTTGGTAAAGCTTTCGCCAAAGCCGAGCTTGGGGCCAATCAGCGCCTGCCTCTGAGCGGCACGATCTTTGTGTCGATGAACGATCGCGATAAGCAACTGGCGGTGCCTGTGGTTAAAGACCTGATCGATTTGGGTCTAAAAGTCGTAGCCACCCAGGGCACCCGCAAAGTCTTGCAAGCCCACGGGCTAGAAGTTGACCTCGTCTTAAAGGTGCATGAGGGCCGCCCCCACATCATCGACTCGATCAAAAACAACCAGATCCAGCTAATTCTCAATACCCCTGTGGGAGCAACCGCCCAAGAAGACGATCGCTC
>DATNOW010000111.1:0-3027 GCA_036703515.1 Chroococcidiopsis sp. | reverse complement strand
TGCCTCATGACGGCTTGAATGGGCAACTGCTGGAGGGGCGTAGGCTGGAGATGCTGCAAATGCTGCAAATACAGTGGCACCAAGTCGCGCTCGGTCAATAGCCCAATCAGCTTGCCTGCCTGGGGGCTACTGTCGTCGACTACCAGCACATAGCTAGTGCCTGCTTCAGCCATTTGGGCGATCGCATCTCGCACAGAAGTGGTCGGTGAAACCCGCAGGGGATCCCGAGCGATCGCAGACCAAAGATCAATGGACGTGAAAGGCGAAGCAGTCATGGGGGGCGTCTCGTGTCTAACGGTCGAGAATGACGAACAGAACTCAAGTCTAGAGCGGATAATAAGCAGAGTGCCGCACGTTACATTCAAAAAAGTAGAGCAAAAATCCGAGATTTGGCGGTAATCATTTACGCTGTGTAACCGATGCCAAATCTTCTAAAGCAATTTGTGTGAAGAAACCGGGCGAAGCCGTATCTTCATTCACTCCCGCCGCATTATGTCTATACGTTAACGATGCCCTTAAAAATACTCAAATGCTCAATGTCCTATTGATTCTTAAATTTTTTATCATAGGCGAATTATGCAGCCCAGAAGAACGGGCTGGGCTGACTCTGGGGCAAGCGTTAGGGGCGAGGATGGCTTTCTACCAGGTCTTGAAACGCTAGTAGGGACTGGCGATGGCGATCGCCCGCTACCCAGGTCAGGTCATCATGCCCGGCCCCGTCCACCCACAGGGACTGCTTGGGGGCGTGGGCCGCTGCATACAGCCGCTGCCCATGGGCGATCGGAATAGTAGTATCGGCCGCGCCGTGGATCACCAAAATTGGGCAGTGGATCGCTTGCAGCTTGTCTAGGTTTGTAAACTTATCGAAGGGCAGCAGGGGCACCGGCAGCACCACCCGAAACGCCGAAGTAAAGCTGCTTTCTAAAATCAGACCGGCGATTGGTTGCTGTGTGGCCAGTTCGGTGGCCGAGCCGCCGCCGACCGAGCGGCCGTAGACGATAATCTGGGCGGGCGCGATTTTGAGCTGTTGGGTGAGGTAAGCATAGGCCGCCTCAGCGTCTTCATAGGCGTGGGCCTCACCGGGGGTGCCGAGGCTTGTGCCATAGCCCCGGTAGTCGTAGGCAAAAACGCTAAAGCCCCACTCATGCAGGCGATCGAGCACCGGGCGCACCTGCCCTAAGTCTTCGGCGTTGCCGTGGATATAGAGCAGGGTGTAGCGAGCCTTGGGGTTGGGCAAATAAAGCGCAGAGATATGCTCGCGGTCGTTGACTGGCAGTTTAAGGATGTCTGGAGAGTCTAGGTAGCTGGCGGGCGGCGGCAAAAAAATCATGCGGTCGGCCCGAAAGAAGACATACAGTGCGAAAAAGGCGTAGAGGAAGAGTAGCGATCGCCCCAACCGTTTCCAGCTCAGTTCGCCAATCAGCAGGTTTCGCCAGGAGAGTTTGCGCATAGGAAAGTTGAAAAGGGCGGTTGAAAAGGGCGGTTGAAAGGAGCGGTTGAAATGGGCGATCGCCGTCTCTGTCTAGAATAGGCAAATCTAGGCAAATCTAAGCAAATCAGTGAGACACTAAACGCAATGCCTTGTCTTCTGGTCATTCGCAGCGTTTTATGAAAACTTTTCCTACGCCAGAGGCCCTTCGCCGCTTTCCCTTTGGGTTGGCTGATATTGCAGTTATTCTCGGAACCTTGGTATTGCTGTCGTTGGTGGCGCGGGTGGGTGCTGGAACGCTAGTCAGCTTTCATCCGCCAGATATCGTGCCCCGGATCGATCTGAGCCCGTGGCATTTGCCCTACTATGCGGCATGTTCGACCTTGCGGATGTTTATCGCGCTGTTTTGCTCAACGGTTTTTACGTTGGCCTATGGCTATATCGCAGCCAACAGTCGTCGGGCAGAGCGGGTGATGATTCCCTTGCTCGATATTTTGCAATCCGTTCCTGTTTTAGGTTTTTTGTCGATTACGGTGACTGGCTTTATTGCCCTATTTCCCGGCAGTTTATTGGGGTTAGAAGCCGCTTCTATTTTTGCCATCTTTACCAGCCAAGTCTGGAATATGGCGTTTTCGTTTTATCAATCGCTGCGGACGATCCCCAAAGAATTGGACGAGGCCGCGACGCTCTACCAACTGTCTCGCTGGCAGCGGTTTACCAAACTCGAAATCCCGGCGGCCACGATCGGGTTACTGTGGAACGCCATGATGAGTTTTGGCGGCGGCTGGTTTTTTGTGGCGGCCAGTGAAGCGATTAGTGTGCTCAACCAAGACTATACGCTGCCCGGAATTGGTTCCTATGTGGCGGCGGCGATCGCGTCCGAAAATCTTGCGGTGCTGGGTTGGGCGCTGTTGACCATTGCGATCGTTATTCTTCTTGTCGATCAGCTATTTTGGCGGCCGCTGATTGCCTGGTCAAATAAATTTCGGATGGAGCAAAGTGCCTCGGCCGACGCGCCCGCATCGTGGGTATATGACCTGCTCAAAGCAGCCCGCATTCCCCGATTAGTCGGCAATGCGCTAAATCCAGCCACAGAAGCCATCAACCGTGTGCTATCGGCCCTCACCCAGCCCAAGCCCGACGTAGATACAAATCGCGAGCGGCAGCAGGTGGGCGATCGCCTCTACAACCTAGTTTTGTGGGCCGTGATTGGGCTCTTAGTCGCTGCGGCCCTGCACTTTATTTTGACCACCGTGGGTCTAGGTGAAGTGTTTAAGGCCTTTGGACTGGGTGTGCTGACGCTGCTGAGGGTTACAGTGCTGCTGCTGTTTGCGACCGTCATTTGGACGCCGATCGGCGTTGCGATCGGTTTTAACCCAAAACTGGCAAGGGCTTTGCAACCTGCGGTGCAGTTTTTGGCATCCTTCCCCGCCAACTTTATTTTCCCGTTTGCCACCCTGTTTTTTATTCGGACTCACATTAGCATCGAGTGGGGCAGCATCCTGCTGATGGCGCTTGGGGCCCAGTGGTATATCCTCTTCAACTCCATTGCCGGTGCCCAAAGTATCCCCACCGATCTGCGAGAAATGTCAAAAGAT
>DATNOW010000110.1:0-16165 GCA_036703515.1 Chroococcidiopsis sp. | reverse complement strand
CGATAGCGTAACCCAACGTAACCCTTGCTGGTGTTGGGTTTCACGTTGTTCAACCCAACCTCCTAGTGTATGGATCTAGTGCATGGATTTACTGCACAGGGGTGGGGAGGGGGCGGCGCAGCTGGCGGGCTTGGATGTCGTCGAGTTGGGCGTTGGGGATGGCGCGGATCAGCTGGCGGGTGTAGTCGCGGCTGGGGTGGCGATAGAGCGATTCGGCGGGGCCAATTTCTTCGATTTTGCCTTGGTTCATGACCATGATGCGATCGCTGACAAATTTGACCACGTTGAGGTCGTGGGAAATGAAAATATAGGTCAGCCCAAACAGTTCTTGGAGGTCTTTGAGCAGGTTGAGCACCTGGGCCTGCACCGATACATCGAGGGCCGAGACCGACTCATCGCAGACTACAAAGCGTGGGCGGCAGACCAAGGCGCGGGCAATGCAAATCCGCTGGCGCTGCCCGCCCGAAAACTCGTGGGGATAGCGGTTCATGGCGCTGGCATCGAGGCCGACGCGCTGCAAAACGGCGATCGCCCGCTCTTTGCGCTCTTGGCTGGAATGCCCTAGTTGGTGCATGATCATTGGTTCAATCAACGATGAGCCAATACTTTGGCGGGCATCCATTGAGCCAAATGGGTTTTGGAAGACGATTTGCATTTCTTTGCGCATGCGCCGCAGCTCGGCCGGGCGCAGATCATAGACCGACTGCCCGTTGAAAATCACCTGCCCAGCCGTCGGCTCGATCAGCCGCAAAATCAAGCGGCTCAGGGTGGATTTGCCGCAGCCCGACTCACCCACCAAGCCCAGCGTTTCGCCCGGATAAACATCAAAGCTGACATCATCCACGGCGTGAAAGTCGGTAGTCCGCCCAAACCATCCCCGCCGTACCGGAAAGGCCTTGGTCAATCCCCGCACCGACAGGATGGGCTCTAGCTGCGACAGGCTCTGGGCCCGATCGTCTTGCTCGGTCAGACTGATCTGGGCAAAGCGATCGCCGGTCTCAATGTCATCGAGACCGCGCGAGACGAGTTCGAGTTGGCCTTGGGCATTGGTGGTCACGTCCATAAAATCGGCGACCGTGGGCAGTCGTTTCAGCCGCAGATCGGGACGGGGACGGCAGTTGAGTAAGCCTTTGGTGTAGGGATGCTGGGGATGGGCAAACAGGTCGTAAGCGGTCGCGGTTTCCATCACCTGGCCGCGAAACATGACCACGACGCGGTCGGCAATTTGCGACACGACGCCCATATCGTGGGTGATGAACAGGATGGCCATATCGCGGCGATCGCGAATTTCCCGCAGCAGGTCGAGAATCGTCGCCTGGATCGTCACATCCAGCGCCGTTGTCGGCTCATCGGCAATCAGCACAGCCGGGTCGCCGCTTAGCGCCATGGCAATCATCACCCGCTGGATTTGCCCCCCCGATAGCTGGTGCGGATAGCGCTTCATCATCCCCTCAGGGTCGGGTAGCTTGACCTCTTGGAATAGCGCCACGGCCCGCTTGTGGGCTTCTTCGTGGGACAGGGAACTGTGTAGCAAAATCGCTTCGATCACCTGTTCGCCGCAGGTAAACACGGGGTTGAGCGAGGTCATCGGCTCTTGAAAGATCATTGAAATTACCCCGCCGCGATAGCGTCGCCGCTGATCGGGCGATAGCGTCAGCAGGTTAACCGGCGGATCGCTCAAGCGGGGATTGTGAAACAAAATTTCGCCGCTGACGCTGGAGTTTTTGGGCAACAGCCCCATCACGGCAAGGGAGGTGACTGATTTGCCGGACCCCGACTCCCCCACGATCGCCAGCATTTCGCCTTGGGCCAACTGGAGCGAGATGTGGCTGACGGCATGCACCAGCCCGCCATCGGTGGGAAACTCAACCGACAAGTCACGGATCTCTAAAATGACACTCGCCATAGGGGATAGCGCGGAATAGACCACCTCTAGATTTTGCCGGAGAGTGAGACGATTGTGTTGTAGCCGTTACGTCTTGTTGTGATTGAGTTTTGGCTTTATTCGCAGGTTTGTGGAACGAAATCGAGAATTTGAGCTATTAATCAAGCTATTAATCCAATGGTGAAGCTAATGGTGATTAGTGAGTCATTAGCCGTAATCTGTGAACTAGGTCTGAACTAGATCTGAACTAGATCGGGTCTGAATTAGGTCTGAACTTGGTGCGGTGTGTTGTGTTTGCAAGGAGTGATAGTGCGGTGCAGCAAAATCAAATCGGGGCGATCGCGATCGGAGAGCTCACAGAATTTCCGGGTCGATTGGGCACCTGGGCTCGTGTCGATCGCCCGTGGAATTATCTGGCAACGAGCCCGGCTACCGCAGAGGGCGATCGCTGGGATCGGCTGATTTGTAGCGGTGAGAACAACTGTCTGCCGCTGCCGATTGTGATTTTGCTAGGGGCGATGATCATTCTGTGGACGAGCGAAATCTTCAAAAAATAGTCAGTCATCCTGGCGGTTGGGCGTGCGCGCGCGAAGGTAGGGACAACGGGCTCTGCTCGGTTCCCACGCCCATGCTGCTCAAGCCGGCAAGTGACAAATGACGAACAACCCATAAACAGTGGCCGCTGCGGTACTAAACTAAGTTTTGGCGTATTGGGATCGTTCATGAAGTTTCGCTCCTTCGTGTCGGCTTTAGTGGTGGTGGTAACCGTGCTGGCGTTGGCCGGTGCCGGTGGATTTTATTGGCTAGTCTCCAATAGTCCGCTGGGGGTGTTGCGGGGTGGGCAAGCAGAGGTCGAGGCGGCCATGTTTGTGCCTAATCAGGCTCCGCTGATGGTGTCGCTGTTGGTCAATCCCGATCGGTTAGAGGCCTTTCGGATGGCGACGGTGCCGCTCGATCGCCGCAAAGCTGCGCGGGCTGAAATTGCCCAGATTCGACAAACGCTGCTGTCGGGGACGGGGCTAGATTATGCCCAAGACATTCAGCCCTGGCTGGGGGATGAAATCACCTGGGCGGTGACGACTCCTGATGTGGATCGCGATCGCACCAATGGCTTGCAGCCTGGCTATCTGCTGGCGATCGCTACCAATAATGCCCGCCGATCGCGCGAGTTTTTGCAGCTATTTTGGCAGCAGCGGGCGGTAGCGGGCACCGATCTCGTCTTTGAGCAGTATGCCGGGGTCAAGCTGATCTATGGGCGCAATGGGCGATCGCCAGACGCTGCGGCGGCTCTCGATGGCGATGATGCGGCTTTCACCTCTGACCCCGCTCCTGACCTGACCCCTGCCTTGACCAGTGCTGTGGTGGGCGATCGCTTCGTTTTGTTGGCCAACTACCCCAAGGTGCTGCGCGACGCTATCAACAACGTCCAGGCCGTAGATTTGAACCTAAGCCACAGCGATGCCTATCAGCGGGCGATGCAGTCGCTCTCGTCTCAGCAGGCGGGGCTAGTCTACAGCAATCTGCCGGAGCTAGAGCACTGGCTGGCCGGAGAAACGCCAGATGGGGCCACGACCCAGACACCGCTGTATAGTGGTCTGGTGCTGGCGCTCAACCTCGATCGCCAGGGGCTTGTGGGTGATACGGCCTTGCTCAGCGCCCCGGGGCAGTCGCTTTTGCCCGCGAAGCCTGAACTGGCGGGGCCGCCCGAGGCGGCGCAGTTTATTCCGGCGGACAGCCCACTGCTGGCCGCGAGCCGCGACCTCGATGCCCTGTGGCAAAATGTCCAGGCGGGGCTAGCGGGCTATGACCAGCCGACGGCGCTGCTGAGTCAGGTTTTGGGCAACTTGCAGCGATCGCCCCTGGCCCTAGCAGCGATCGCCACCCCCGCGACGGGAGAGGGTGCGCCCGGATCTTCACCAGAACGTTCTTCCCCCCCTTTGCCAGCCAGCCCGGTTAACTGGGTGACAGACGACTATGCCTTTGGTCTATTGCCCCGCAGCGATCAGCCCCAGCCCGACTGGGTATTTGTGGCTAAGCAAACCCCGGCTACCCAAGAGGCGATCGCCCAACTGGATGCTTCGGTGCAGGCCCAGGGCATGAGCACAGGACAAATTGCCATCGACGACCATGACGTTACCGTTTGGACGACGCTGTCGCTCAATTCCAGCAGCAGCCGTCGCAACAAGCGCCAGCCTGCAACGCTGCAAGCCGAGGTCAAAGGGGTGCGGACTACGGTGGGTCGCTATGAAGTGTTGGCGACTTCGCTAGATGCGATCGATCGTGCCCTCCATGCCCCAGACCGATCGCTAGTGGCTACAGACGACTTCAAGGCGGCGATCGCTCCCCTGGGCGATCGCAACGACGGCTATCTCTATTTAGACTGGCCCACGGTGCGCACGGTGCTGCGCCAAAAGCTACCCGCTTTCCGCCTGATCGAAACCCTGGGTCAGCCCTTGCTCAAGCATGTGCGATCGCTCACCCTGACCAGCTATGGCAGCGACAGCACCCTCCGCCGAGGGGCGCTCTTTGTCAGGCTAAAGGAATCGTGAGGTGATGTGGTCGGGGAAGGGCTGATGCGCGGACTGATGCGCTATTTGCTGCTCTCAGATTTGCCCGTGCCACCCGTATTGCGGACGCGGACAATTTTGCCCAGCAGATCGTACCAAAACGACGCTCCCATGGACAGGGCGATGCCCGTAATCATCCAGCCCACAAGCTTGCGCAAAAACGGAAAGCGCCAGGTCTGACTCTGCTGCGTCTGTTGTTCGGTATTGACCGCGTCCCAGCCGATGGGGAGCGGCAGTTCATCCAGCACGCCATTGACGGCGTCTTTGACCGACTGCAAATCGGTGGCGATCGCCACTGATGATGTGCCGTCTGCCGGCACGACTTGGTTGGCAGCTTCGCTAACGGCGGTGCGCAGGGTCGTATCTTTCGACAATCGGCTGATGATATACAGCGTATCGGCATTGATGCTGACGGCAATGACAAAGCCCAGCAAAATGGCAATGCCCTTGGAGTTGCGGCGATACACCCCCGACGCTCGCGCCATCGAGTTGTCAAACCAAGTGGCGACCTCTTTTTGCAACTGCCGCACGCTCGACTCTAGCCCCTCGGCCTTAATCTGGGCTTGCTCCGCGAGGGCCAGCAGGGTTTGCTTGAGCGGCTGGGGCAAGTCGGTCACCTGCTGTAGCAGCTCCGGATTTTCTTGCCGAATCACCGAGAGAATCGCCGACAGTCGGGCCGATAGGGCGCGATCGCGCTCTGTATCGTCTGCGGCTGCACCGTTGCGCTCTGACTCTGCAAAAATCAAGCGCAGCACTTCCGTCACCGTTGGTTCTGTCTGCATGCGGGTCAGCGCCTGTTTAATGTAGGGCAGCCGCGTCCGGATCACCTCTTGATCGCCCAATACCTTTTCCGTATTGTCGATAAACTGGCTGAGCTGCTCTCTGGCCTGCTGCACCGCATCTGCAAGCCCTAGGCGGCGATGGCTCAAGTCATCAATAATGTCATCGAGGCTGCGCCGCAAGCTGGTAAACTCGTCGCGCAGGATCTGCTCGCTGGCCGGGTTATTTCTAACAGCGCTGAGCATTTCCTGAATCAGCTTTAATTTTTCATAGCTAAAGCGGCGGGCAATCACTTCACTGATTTTGAGGCTGAGACCTTCGATATTAATTTTTTGCAGCAGCGCTACCGAAAACGTTTCTGAGGGAATATAAGACGGGCCGCTAGTGTCAGAGCCAAACACATTTTTGGTGCGGGTAATGGTGTTATAAAACGCCATCAAAACCTGGCTAATCTTGCGGACTGAAACCTCGATGCGCCCTTTGGCCTCTTGGTTGAGAGCCTTGATCAGCGGGCTTTTGTAGAGGTTTGTCGCCAGTTCGTCGTCGGTTAATAAATTCTCAACTGATTTTTTTAAGTGAGTGGCTCTCCATTGCAAAACGGTTCCAATTAATTCTTGAATTTCAGATGTCAACAGGCTGAGAATTAAGTAAATAAATAGCAGCCCGATCGCAACGTCAATGGCAAGGGGTAACGACATATCTGATCCAACGTTAATGGCTGAATTG
Organism: Chroococcidiopsis sp.; assembly: GCA_036703515.1. GTDB lineage: Bacteria > Cyanobacteriota > Cyanobacteriia > Elainellales > Elainellaceae > DATNOW01. The sequence continues at coordinate 10,207 of DATNOW010000110.1, read as the reverse complement.
AACGGCTAAATGAATGGCTAAATTGAATATCTGAATAGTGTATTTTTTGTACCATAAAAAAAGGAAGCAGGGTCATTTTTTAACCTTGCTTCCTTTTTTTGCGTTTTGGCTTGCGTGCTCTGGTTTGTATATCGGGCTTGCATGCTTTGGTGCGCGCCTTCTGGTGTGTCCTCCCCGGTCAAGGAGGAGAGAAGGCTCTAGCGAGCTAGCTCAAAACGGCTTGACAAACTTTTCATAGAGGGTTTTGACTCAGCGATCGCCGCTGAAAAATTGGGCATTTCCTGCCAGCAGTGGGGGCAAAACCAGTAAATGCTGTGGTGGCGTGCGTGGCGCAATAGCTGGTTAGAGCAACAAGGGCAAGTATTCATGATCTTCTTTATAGGTAGATTAAAAGTGTGTGAGGGAGTCAACGTTACTGGAGCGGCAAGAGCGGATCTACTGAATGGTGACTGGAGCAATCAATTTCAGTGTGATCACCTGTGCAATCAGCTTAAAGAGCGGCTGAAGAGTTAAATCAAATTGATGCGTTTTATGTATGTTTATGCAGATAGATACATCATAGAACTTTTTCTGAGAGTGAGGGAATGTCTTGAAATTTGTTTAAATTTCCCCTTGACTTAAAAATGAATCTCAAAATAAGCAGAAGTGTGCATAGAATTCTCTCACCATCTCAATAGTATTGAAGGCTACAATCCTTGATGATCCTAGCTTTGACTATGATAGTGTTCCCCATCTCAGTGCATTGAACACTGTTTTTCTAAATACATCGATGGCATTATTTACGACCCGTATGCGATCGAATCCTCCCATCGATAGAGATATCTATTTTTAGTAGCGATCGCTACCGTCCAAAGGCTACGATCGTTTGCTCGACGATAACGTAGGCGGTTGAGGCAGATGTAATCGGCAGATCATGCCCACCTGTAAATTCTCCAAAGGATGGCAACATCAATAGACGACGAGAATGGTCAACATAAAAACAGGGCAATCTCAGACTGTCGAGTTTTGTCTTGATGCGTACACAGGGATGAATATGACCGCAGATATTGATGCAGTCTTCCTGTGGATTTGGTTCATGGCTTAAGATAATATTTTCGAGTTGAATGGCGTCCGGAATGCAATCCATTGAAAGTTGCTGAATAGTGGGTAAAAGTGGGCGATCGTGATTCCCTACTAGCAAGACTACCTTGGCTTCAATGGAATTAATGAACTTGAGCCATGCGTCGATTACTTCATCAACAAGCCCCAGTTTGGAATGGAAAAGATCGCCTAAAATTATCAGTTGATCGGGCTGTAGCTGCATGCACAAGCGATGGAGGCGATCGAGACTAGCCTGGTTAACGCTGTTAGGAATAGGCACGCCCAGCGCTTGAAAATTTTCAGATTTACCCAGGTGCACATCAGACACTAAAAGCAGGTTTTGTTGACTGAGATAGAGGGCGCGTTCGGGTAAAAGACGCAGTGTTGTGCCCAGTAATTTAATTTCTTTCATTAAAAATAAATCTATGATTAGAGGCTCTGTGACTTTTTGTGTTGATTGTTGCAAAAAGTTTATGAATTGAATGAAGCATCTGTGCAGCGGGCTGGGGCGTTAAGGGATTCTGAGTACTTGGCTGTCGGCCCAGCTATCCGTGGCAGCACTGAGCAGTGCCTGGATAGAAATGCCTGGATAGAAACGAGATAGAAGCTGGATAGAAAAGAGTAGGCAGAAATGACTGCATAGGTGTCGTGGGTGACGGAGATAGTCTCTTTTGCAGAGGCAGCGACCATCATCTAAGGCAGAGCCGGGTATGACTGTATATCTCCGCCTAGAGCGATCGCCTACAGGTAGCACAATGCCCTCGTAACAAATCGTACCTAGAGAGCTGTTAGACCGCGAACTGCGCTGGTGTACTCTGCATTGACGACCTTCTAATTTCGATTCAAGCTTCCTTTCTATTCAATCTTTCATTTCTACTCCCACGTGATTTTCCATGGCTAAACTACATACACTTTTGGCGGCAACGGGTGCCGCTCTGCTGGTTGTTTCTGCCCCTGCTTCGACCCTAGCGGTCACAGTCGAAAGCGAACCGCAGCCCCTCGGGGCGGGCACTGCTCGCACCTATGTTGAGCTAGACGATAGCGGTCAGCCCGTTGAGGTGGGGGTGATCATCACTGAGTCGGCCCTAGCCGATTTGCCGGCCGATCGGGCTGAGGTGGTGCTGTCGTTGCCTGAAGCGGCAACTGCGACCGGGTTGACCCACATCGGGCTCAACTGGCAGCCCCACGGTCATCCCCCCGACGCCATTTATCACTTGCCCCACCTCGATATCCACGCCTATACGATCACGCCCGATCAGCGCGCAGCCATCACCCTAGACGAGGCGACGCTGACAGCGGCCTATGTCACACCCGACGCCACCTTGGTACCGGCAGGCTATGTGCTGGCCCCCAACAGCGCCGAACCTCACCAGGGCACCCACTGGATTGATCCGACCTCGGCAGAATTTCAAGGTGCGCCCCACGGTTTTGATCACACGCTGATCTACGGGTTCTATAACGGCGAAATGTCGTTCATTGAGCCCATGGTGACGATGGATTTTCTCAACAGCCGCCAGTCTGTCGAAGTGGCGATCGCCGTTCCTCAGCGCTATAGCCGATCGGGCGTATATCCCACGGGCTATCGCATCACCTATAACGATGATGCCGACGAGCACGTAATTGCGCTGACGGGTTTCACCCAGCCCTAGTCGGGCAATAAGCCGGGCAATAAGCAGGTTAATTAAGAAGTGCGATCGCGGAGTTGGAGTCCTAACCCCTCTCGACGCGATCGCAAATCGTAGTAGATCGCTGCTTTGATTGCCTGCCAAAACGGAATCACGACAATGCTGCCGGCCAACCCCACCATGTAGGCAACCAGCGTCACGATCGAGATGTAGGTGGGCGACGACGTAGAGATAAACATCGCCAAAACCCCCTGCATGATGGCGACGACCACCTGCACGACAAACTGCACCGGAATCGTAATCAAAAACGCCACGACTAAAATCAGCAAAATCCGCATCGCTGCGCCCTTCGTCAGCGCCCAACTGCGCCCTACAGAGTCTGATGCGCCGACGCCATTCTCGATCGCCAATGGCACCTCAACGATGGCAAATCGCGCCAAAAACCAGCATAGTGCGGTCAAAATCAGCACAATCAACGTCAGCGACAGCAGGATTCCGACGGCAATCACGGCAAAATTGGGTTCACTGCCGCCCAGTCCACCAAAGGCGAGGCTCAAGCCTGCTACAACAATGCCGATGACGATCGCGGCCACAAGATAAAAACCGATGGTGATGCCGCCCACAATCAGGCCCACCAGCAGCGCTGCTAGCAAAAAGCTCCACATTCGGCTGCTGGTATAGCGTCGGGCTTCGACTACAGTTTCGGGCTGGTTGATCAATTCGCCAAACGACAGGCGCGAAATTAGCGCAGAGTTGGTCAGATACTTGGCAAATCCATACAGCAGCAGCACCAGCCAGGCCGGAATCATCAGCCAGAGGATACCTGTCCGCGCGCCATCTTGCACCAAGATCAGCACGATTGGAATCAATACAACCATCGGCAGCAAGATCCACAGCGTCCCGATCGCCGCAATTCCCAGAAACGATTTGGCATTGGTGGTGTAGAGCCGGATGGCCACATCGACCACATTGCCGACGCTCAGCGGCTGGATGACGGCTGGAGGATTGGGGTTGTCAGCCACGGGCTAGGCTCCTTTCTAAACAGGTGAAGTCATGGACAAACTTATGGCACAGAATGGCATGTAACGCGGCACGGCAGCGTTGCATGGGTCTTGTCGCAATCTTAGGCTAGACCAGCGCTAAATCGCCCAATTACTAAGATTTTGTTTTTGTTTGATGAGATTTGATGAGATTTAATTGAAACTTAGTCTTGCCCGATTTGCCCAATTTGCCCGATTTGCCCAATCTACAGACGTGCGATCGCCAGAGACGCTAGAGTAGTGGCGATCGCCATGGAGAGACGAGTCTTTTGTTTGTCACGGCATACTTGTTTCTTACGGCATAAACCACTGCTGCACACTGCCCATGAATGTCCAACGCTGGATCGCCCGCCGAGAGCCCGACTGGAAACGCCTCGATGCCCTGCTCAAACAGGTCGAAAAGAAAGGCTTAAAGTCGCTGCACGCCGACCAGATTAAGCTGCTGGCTAGCCTCTATCGTTCGGTGTCGGCCGACCTCGCCCGGATTCGCGCTAACCAGGCCAGTCAGACCCTCGCCCATGACCTGCAAGTGCTGACCTCGCGCAGCTACAACCAGATCTATCAGGGCGATCGCCGCCAAGAATGGCGGGCCGTATGGGAATTTTATCGCTGGGGGTTTCCGGCGATTATGCAACAAACGGCGGGTTATACGGCGCTGGCGACGGCTATGTTTGGCGTTGCTGCCCTGGTGGCCTGGTGGTTTTGCTGGCGCGATCCGTCGTTTATGGCGCTGGTGGTGCCCAATGAGCTGATCCACATGGTGCGGGATGAAGGCAAGCTGTGGATGGGGCACATCGTCGGGGATGAGCCGATGGCGTCGAGCAGCATCATGGTCAACAATATTACGGTCTGCTTTCGGGCGATCGCCGGGGGGATGACGCTGGGGGCGTTGACGGTCTACATTTTGGCCTTTAATGGCCTGCTGATCGGGGCGATCGCCACCCTGGTTGGGCAAAACAATCTGGCCTTTCCGTTTTGGGCCTTTGTCTTCCCCCACGGTTCCCTAGAGCTACCCGCCATCTTCATCTCTGGGGCGGCCGGGCTGTTGCTGGCCCGAGCGCTGCTGTTTCCTGGCAAATTTCGCCGCTCTGATGCGCTGCGTTTCTACGGCGCGCAAGCGGTGCAGTTGGTCTATGGCATCGTGCCGATGCTGATGATTGCAGGCACTATTGAGGGGTTTATTTCCCCTAATCCGCTGATTCCCGACCCGGTGAAGTACGTGATTGGCGCGGTGTTGTTTGTCGCACTGGTGGCCTATTGCGGGCAGAAAAAGCCGGAGTAGGCGGGAGAGTGGTTCGACACTTCGACAAAGCTCAGTGACCTCAGGCTCACCAGCCGGGGTGTGAAGAACGTGGTGCAGGCATCTTGCCTGCCTGGGAGACGAGCAAGAAGGGTGAAGTGTAAAGGGTAAAGAACGTGGTGCAGGCATCTTGCCTGCCTGGGAGACGAGCAAAAGGAGTGAAGGGTAAAGGGTGAAGGGTGAAGAGAAAAGGGGCTGCCGCCTGCTCTAGAGACTATGCCATGAGCGAACTCACGGTAAGCTATTAGCTGATTGTTACTGGCTGATGACCGATGAAAGTGGCCACTTGGAATGTGAATTCAATTCGCACGCGACTGGCGCATGTCACCACTTGGCTGACCGATAACCCCATCGATGTGCTCTGTGTGCAAGAAACCAAGGTGGACGACGACAAGTTTCCCCATGCGCCTTTGACTGAGCTGGGCTACCACACCTATATCTTTGGGCAAAAGTCTTACAACGGGGTGGCGCTAATCAGCCGCACGGAGCTAACGGATGTGAGCCGAGGGTTTACGCCGATTGTGGGGGAAGCGATCGCCACTGATTTAGACGACCAAAAGCGGGTGATTTCGGCCATGCTCGACGACGTGCGGATCGTCAACCTGTATGTGCCCAACGGCTCGGCGGTGAATAGCGAAAAATATGTCTATAAGCTGCGCTGGCTCGGCGTTTTGGCAGAATATCTCAAAGTGTTGTGCGATCGCCATAGCAAACTGCTGGTCTGCGGCGACTTTAATATTGCCCTCGACGATCGCGATATCCACAACCCGGCCGGGCGCGAAAAAGAAGTTATGGCCACGGATGTAGAACGCCAAGCCCTCACCCGTGCCGTGCTTGACCTCGGCTTGGCAGACGTTTTCCGCAAGTTTAACCAAGACGGTGGGCAGTTTAGCTGGTGGGACTATCGCGCCGCTGCCTTTCGCCGCAACCTAGGCTGGCGCATCGACCATCATTATTTGTCGCCTGCGCTGTACGACCAGGCGATCGCCTGCACGATCGACAAAACTCCCCGCACTCTGGAGCAGCCCAGTGACCATACTCCGGTGATTGTGGAATTTTGAGGGAGAGTGGGAGTGGTTCGACAGGCTCACCAACCAGGGAGAGTGGGTGAGGGGGAGAGTGGGTGGGAAAAAGGGTGAAGGGTAAAGGTGAAAGACGTGGTGGCAGGCATCTTGCCTGCATGAGAGACAAGCAAGAAGGGTGAAGGGTAACGTGGTGCAGGCATCTTGCCTGTTCACGAGATGCTTTCGGGTGGATGCGGGAATGAACCGAGGGGGCGATCGCCCATCCAACCGCTTACCATTCCGTTTACTATTAAAGTTTGTAACCCGTTTAAGAGAACTGTAGGGATTTATGGCTTTATCAGTTGGTACGACTGCCCCCGCCTTTACCGTTAAAGACACCAACGGCAACACGGTTTCCCTATCTGACTACAAGGGTAAAACCGTCGTGCTGTACTTCTATCCCAAAGATGACACGCCGGGCTGCACCAAAGAAGCATGCAGCTTCCGTGACTCTTACAGCGAATACCAAGGCAAAGACATCGTTGTTTTTGGCGTCAGCATGGATGACGAAGCGTCTCACCAAGCCTTTACCGACAAGTTCAGCTTGCCTTTTCCGCTATTGGCCGATGTGGAGGGTGCCCTCACCAATGCCTATGATGTCTCGGGCGGCGGCTATTCTAAGCGCGTTACTTTTGTGATTGATGGCGACGGCAAAATCAGCAAGGTCTACGACAGCATCAAAACCGACACCCACGCCGCTGATATTTTGGCCGATCTAGGACTATAGGGGCGATCGCCTCTTGCGGGCACAGGCAAAGTTGCGTCAAACCCATCGGCCTTGCCCTGGCGTTCAATAACTGTTGAACAGTTGAACTGCACAGTTGAACAATTCAGATCACGACTGATTTAGACCAATTGGGGCTGTTATCTTGCCCTAATTGGTCATTTTGTTGTATAGGGAGCAAGGCGATCGCCGCTGCGGGGTTAGCAAAATTGTCGAGTCGATAGCCAAAAATAAGTCTCAAGGCTTAGGACGAATAAAAATTAAATGACTAAAATTAATTATTATCTGGCAGCAACCAATCCGCGTTGGCCTCGTCTAAGCACATGGGTACCAGTGAAGGTTGCTTCTTCTGTGATAATCACGCCTAAGCGTCTGGTTGGGTGAGTGACCAAGCCCCCTATCACCCTGTTGATCTGAGTAGATCCCCAAGGACGTAGTTCTACTTCCCGTAGACGTGACTTCATCAGTGAATCGCGCTGTGAGTCGATCCACGAGTCCATCCGTGAGTCCATTCATGAATCCATCTATGAGTCCATCGATGAATCAACGAAGGAATCAGCGAGGGAATGAATGAAGGAATCAGCGAGGGAATCAATGACAAATCAGTGACGACTCATTGACCAATCAATGCGTCTGCTCTTTCCCACCCAAAGCCGTCTTCCCAGCGAAACCATTAGCGATCGCTCTACTTCAAGTCAGAGCGCTCTTTGTTAGAGGTTCCCGCTTTATCGCAGTAACCCTATGTAACACCATCTATTGACGACTGGTTTGGGCAACTCCTATGACGACATTTGACGACATTCAACAGTTTTTTCACAACCCGCCGCCGTTCTACCTCAACAAAGAACTAGCCGTTTGCTATGTGCTAGACGTACTGTTGCGCAAAGACTCCTACGGCACCGAGTTGATCAAACTGCTAGAGGACGAGCATTCGACCTATCGCCTGTCTGACACTGTTCTCTACAGTGCTCTTAAGTTTCTAGAAGATGCCGACGCCATTACTGGCTACTGGAAAAAAGTAGAAGGCCGTGGTCGCCCCCGCCGAATGTATCAAGTCTCTCCAGACTGGCAGCAGCGCGCGCGTGAGTATGCTCAGCTGTGGAGTAGCTACTCTCGGCGTGAGTTAGCTGTCGCCCACCGCTAGAGGCGGCGTCTTTATAGTTCCCTGTCAGGGCTAGACTAATTAGCGTTTGGGGCATCGGGATTTGCAAATCCCGATGCCCCTTTTACATCTGCCTTTTTACATCTGCCCCTTTTACAGGATTCGGCTTTACTCTTTGAGCTTTACTCTTTGGGCTTTGCCCCGTGGGCTTTATTCTTTGGGCTTTACTCTTTGGGCTTGTGGAGCGTGGCAATGTGCAGTTCTTTGAGCTGCTTGTCGTCTACGGCCGAGGGGGCGTTGGTCAACAGACAGCGGGCCTGCTGGGTTTTGGGGAAGGCGATCGCATCTCGGATCGATTCTTCACCCGACAGCAGCATCACCCAGCGGTCGATGCCGTAGGCAATGCCGCCGTGGGGCGGTGCGCCGTAGTCAAACGCTTCTAAAAAGAAGCCAAACTTGGCCTGGGCTTCTTCTGGCGATAGCCCAATGGTGTCAAACACCTGGCGCTGGAGTTCAGGTTGGTAGATCCGCAAGCTGCCGCCACCGGCCTCAAAGCCGTTGTAGACCAAGTCATAGGCTTGGGCCCGTGCCGTTTTGAGGTCATGCACATCGTCGGGGTGCGGGGCGGTAAAGGGGTGGTGCAGCGCTTCAAACCGCTTTTCGTCGGCATTCCACTCAAACATGGGGAAGTCGGTTACCCACAGCAGGTTGATTTTGCTGGGATCGATCAGCCCTAGCTCTTTGCCCACAGACTGGCGCAGGCGATCGAGGGTTTTGTTGACGGTGGCCGTATCCCCTGCCCCAAACAGCAGCAGGTGCCCAGGCTGAGCGTTGGTGCGCTCTAGGATGATCTGCTTTTGTTCGGGGGAAAGGTTGTCTTTGATTGCGCCGATGGTGTCGATTTCACCGTCTTCGCGCACTCGGATGTAGGCTAGGCCGCGGGCTCCCATGTCGGTGGCTTCTTTAAACAGGTCGCCGCCGGGTTTAATCCGCACGTTAGAGATGGCGTCGTTGCCGTTGGGAATGGGCAAGATTTTGACGATGCCACCCTTGGCGATCGCGTCGGCAAACACCTTAAAGCCAATGCCCTTGAGCACGTCTGATACGTCTACAAGCTCTAGCCCAAAGCGGGTATCGGGCTTGTCGCTGCCGTAGCGATCCATTGCGTCGGCATAGGTCAAACGCGGCAACGGGAGGGGAATATCGATGCCCTTAATGGTCTTGAAAATCGCAGCGACGAGCCCTTCATTCAGCGCCAGGATGTCATCCTGGGACATGAAGCTCATCTCCATATCAAGCTGGGTAAATTCGGGCTGGCGATCGGCCCGCAGGTCTTCATCGCGGAAGCAGCGGGCGATTTGGTAGTAGCGATCGCATCCGGCTACCATCAAAATCTGCTTAAATAGCTGCGGCGACTGCGGCAGGGCATAAAACTCAGCCGGGTTGACGCGGCTGGGCACCAAATAGTCACGCGCCCCTTCGGGGGTCGAGCGGGTCAAGATGGGCGTTTCTACTTCTAGAAAGTTTTCGACATCTTCGAGGTGGCGGCGGATGGTTTTCATCAGCGTATGGCGCAGTTGCAGGTTGCGGCTCATGCGCTCGCGACGCAAATCGAGATAGCGATATTTCAACCGCAGATCTTCACGCACGGTTTCGGTTTCCCCTGTGGAAACCTGAAACGGGAGCTGCTTGCGGACGGGGTTGAGCAACTCAATCTGCTCGGCGTACACTTCAATCTCACCCGTGGGCAGCTTGGGGTTGAGCGATTCCTCGGGGCGACGGGTGACGCGGCCCGTGATTTTGACCACATACTCGTTGCGCAGGGCATCGGCGGCGTTATAAGACTCCGGCGTCCGTTCTGGGTCGCTGACAATTTGAGCGATACCGTAGCGATCGCGCAAATCAACGAAAATCACGCCCCCATGATCACGGCGACGGTCTACCCAACCACATAGGGTAACTGTCTTTCCAATGTGTTCGGGTCGGAGCTGTCCGCAATAGTGGGTTCGCATAGTAGTCGGCAAGAGCAATGAGGAATGCAATGAAAACCTTTCCATTATCTAGCATCCTCTGCCATCCGGATCAGTTCTCTCACGACTGGGCGCAGAATAGAAACACATTGACTCAGAGATTGACTTAGCCATTGAGCCAGAAATTGACTCAAAGATTGACTCAGCCATTGAGCCAGCTATTGATCCGGTCTTGCCCGCCTACAGGATAGAGGGCAAGATGTCCGCAGTGCATTAATTACCTTTCATACTAGGGTGAAACG
>DATNOW010000109.1:0-4883 GCA_036703515.1 Chroococcidiopsis sp. | reverse complement strand
CGTTTTGAATTGTAGAGCGCTATACTTCTACATCTTCTATCTTACTGCGAGTGCGATCGCCCGGTTTCTGGGGATGTTTGGCAAAAACAGCCAACAGCCTTGGGGGTTCCCCCCAAACCCCCAGCGGGGGGTAGGGCTGATTTATTCTAGTCAGAGGGAAAATCGAGCATGGGCAGTAGTTGTTTGAGGTCGTTGCCGAAGCGATCAATAGCAGCAGTAATCGAGGAATGCCCGGCTCGTCGAAATATAGTGATCACAAGATTACGAATCATTGACATCAAAGCAGCTGCAGGTTTTGCGGCAATGGAACTGTTGTCTTCTCCTAAAACTACATCTTTGACCCAATGGAGGGGATTCTCGATCCCCCAATGTGCCCGAATGCGAGTTTGCAGCAGGTCTGCTGATTGCGTCCAACTCGTGATGTAGTAGCGCTGCTCTTGATAAAAGAGTCCCTTGCGCGTGCCCTGACGAATGATTTCTACCCCTTGTTGGGCACCCCTCCAGTTTGCCTTGACGTCCTCCGGCAAGGGAAAGACTGAAGCAATGCGAGTGGTTTGCCGCTCCCGAGTTCGCTCAGTCTCCAGATGCACACTGAGCACACAGTCTTGCTGGGCGCATTTCTGCAATTTTTGATACAGTGTCTTTTGATTTGCCTTAACACTAATCACGTAATCATTGCCTTGCTGGCAAAGCAATCCAACGGTTTTTTTTGAGCATGTAACGCATCCAAACTCACCGTCACGCCGCTTAACTGCAGCGTTTGGAGCAACTCATACACCACCTGGATCTCGCTTTGCTCTCCATTTTCAAAGACCTGCTGACCGACGACCAAACCCTGCTCCAACTGAAACATCGATACTACGTTGACAAAATTTTGTTGCGCTGCAAACGGGTCTGTGACCGTATTCTTCAAGCTTTTGCCATCGATTGCACAGTGCTGACCTGCAGTGATCAGCCCCGCTCGTTGCGCCCACTGGTTAAAGGCTTGGGCGACTGCGTTAAAGTCAATTTCCAGCAATAAGCGGCGAATGGTGGAGTAACTTGGTAAGTGCGCCCGTCTCAACCCTAAGTGTTCGGCTAGATGTCCTTGATGACGAAGCATGAAACGTGACAATCCCCGATATCCTCGATATCCACTCATCGTTGCCAGAATTACTAACAACAAAAATATCCACAAGGGATAACGCTGTCCTGCCCCACGACGATGGTCGGGAATTGCTTGCAACGCTTCAATTAACGTCATCCTTGCTCTCCGCGGCTCTATTTATCTTCTTTTTGAGTTTATATTTTCTCCTTTTAGAATAAATCAGCCCTACCAAGGAAAGGGGGGCTAGGGGGGATCTCAAAACTTCTCAGACATCTTCTTAGGGTATAGCTCACTTCCGGCAAGGTGGGCTACAGCCGTGAGATGCGCTCGATGGATGCCTGATCCTTCCTATGGCGCATTGGTTTAGCCTAATTATTTTTGGCGATCGCGATAAACGCTACACGGTGAATTTAGTTCAACGATAGCCGCGTCATATACACATAATCTTATGTCTGAACTCGGGTCTGGGCTTAGGGTTGTACTTAACCTGGGTTGATTTTTGTGGATACTTATATTCTGAGTTTGCTTGTTGTGGGTATTTTGCTGCTGGCCATCACCTTAGGATCAGGATGGATTTCGCGCCTGCCCTTTTCCTATGCGTTGATCTATCTCGTCGTAGGGGTCATGCTTGGCCCCTATGGATGGAATTTGATTCAGCTTCGCCCTGAGGCTGAGTTTTTAGAGCGACTTACCGAATTTGTAGTTTTAATCTCTCTGTTTGGCTGCGGGTTAAAAATCAATCGTCCGCTACAGGTTGGCGCGTGGAGCACCACCATCCGAGCCATCGGGGGGGTAATGCCCTGGTCGATTTTTGGCACCGCCGCAGTCGGGCACTGGTTGCTGGGGTTTGACTGGGGCGAGTCAATTTTGCTCGGCGCAATTTTAGCGCCCACCGACCCAGTTTTAGCGTCAGAGGTGCAGCTTAACCACCCCCATGATGGGGATGAGCTGCGGTTTAGCTTGACCTCTGAAGGAGGTCTAAATGATGCGCTGGCCTTTCCGTTTGTTTATTTTGGGTTGCACTGGTTAGAGGATGATACGTGGCAACGCTGGTTTGCCCAATGGGTCTGGGTTGATATAGTGTGGGCGATCGCCATTGCCATCCTCATCGGCGGCGTTGTGGTGACCGGCATTGTAAAACTCGATAAACGGTTGCAGACGATTCGCCCTATCGATGCCGTGATGGAGAATTTTATTGCACTAGGCATGATTTTGTTGACCTATGGGCTGACCCAATTAGCCCATGGCTATGGGTTTTTAGCCGTTTTTGTGGCTGGGGTTGTGGCTCGACGCAACTATCGCAAACGAGAAAAATATTTTTCACTGATTGAGTTCACCGAGCAGTTTGAGATGCTGCTGGTCGTGGGGGTGTGTTTATTGCTCGGAGCCCTATTGCGGATCGAGCCCATGCTGCGGTTTGCCCTTCCGGCTTTGTGTATTGCAGGGTTGCTGATGCTGGTCATTCGCCCCACGGGTACGCTGCTCAGCATGAGCGGTTTGGGCGATCGCTCGATTAACACCTGGCTCTTTAGCTGGTTTGGCATTCGCGGCGTTGGCTCGTTGTATTACCTGTTTTATGCGATGGGAGAAGGGTTAAAGGGGCCCGTTGGAGAAGAAATTGCATGGATTACATTGATGACCGTCATGATTTCAATCGTCGTCCATGGCATTACGTCTACGTCGTTTATGCGGTGGCATGAAAAACGCGCTAGTCAAAAATAACGATAGATAGCGCTAAATCAAACGCGCTACATTAAACACAAAATAGGCAAGCCGTAGATTGGCTTGCCTATTGCGATTTATGCGGCGCTAACCCGTTACCCGTTAACGATTGTTCCACCATTGGGATGCAAGATTTGTCCCGATATATAAGACGAGTCACTGGACGCTAAAAACACGTAGCACGTTGCTACTTCTTCAGGTTGCCCAGCACGATGCATTGGCACCTGAGTCCCAAAGCTTGCGACTTTTTCCTCAGAGAACGTCGATGGGATCAGCGGCGTCCAGATGGGGCCTGGTGCAACACCATTGACTCGAATGCCCTTTTTTACCAACGACTGCGACAGCGATCGCGTGAAGGCAACAATCGCCCCTTTTGTCGAGGAGTAATCGAGTAAGCTAGGGCTGCCTTCATAGGCAGTGACAGACGTGGTGTTAATCACAGTGCTGCCCGGCTGGAGATGGGGCAATGCGGCTTTAGTCAGGTAAAACATGCCGAAAATGTTGGTGCGAAACGTGCGCTCTAGCTGCTCCGCACTAATGTTTTCAATGCTTTCTTGGGGGTGCTGCTCTGCCGCATTGTTGATCAAGATGTCAAGTCGCCCCAACGTCTTAACGGTTTGCTGCACAATCTGTTGGCAAAATGACTCATCCCCAATATCACCGTCCATCAGCAGACAGGGTTGCCCTTGCTTTTGGACTAAACGCTGAGTCTCTTGGGCATCAGAGTGCTCATTTAGATAAGTCACGGCAATCTGTGCGCCTTCTTTAGCAAACAGAATGGCGATCGCCCGACCGATACCACTATCGCCGCCCGTGATCAGTGCAACCTTGCCCGTGAGCTTTCCGCTGGCTCGATAGTCAACCCCTTCAGATTGAGGTTTTGGTTGCATTTCAGACTCTAGCCCAGGTTGCTGATCTTGAGTCTGTGGTGGCTGAAGCTGTTGCGTATTAGCTTGAATCATGGGTTCCCTCCCTGCAGAGCATTACGTTTATTTGATATGAGTAGGTTGATGAATTAGTAGAAACTAATCCCACTGGCGATCGCCGTTTTCATCCACACGCGCCTGACGAATCACATCCGAAATTTCTTCGGCATCTTTGACGTGGTGCAACGCTTTTTGGGTGCCGTCGGGTTCATCAACGACAAAGTAAGTCGGCACCGTGATGTGGCCTGTAATGTCGGGTGCATCAACAGCCACCTGCTTTGATTTTTCCTGCAACGTTGCGTTGGGATTGATGCGATCGCCTGGATTGATCGTTAGCTCACTGCCGCGACGCTCGATTTCTTCTTTTTGCTGCTGTTTTTGCGCTGGGTCAACATCTTCAGGTGAAAGAGGTTGTTTAATTGGTTGATATTCTTGGTTCACGTTAGCTTGATCAGTCATAGAACCGCCTTATGCAATCGAGATTCATAGACTGATCCTAGATATCGCTGGGAGTGACGCCCTCGCCCAATAGTGAGACATCACGGAGACGGTGGTTCATCCATAATGTGTATTAGTTAGTCGCCGCTGAAATATTCCCGCTGCGGTGCAGGATAATTGAGGGACTGTGACCCCCAATGCGCGTGCTGCCAAAACGCACAATCTCTCATCCCCCAAAATCCTATGCTTGCCTCCACTCAAGAATTGCTAGAAACCGCTCGCCGCAATATCTACGCCATCGGTGCCTTTAATGTCTACAACCTAGAAGGCGTAAAAGCTGTCATCAATGCCGCAGAAAAGTTGCGCAGCCCTGCGATGCTGCAAATTCATCCCAGTGCGCTGCGGTATGGGCGATCGATGCTGGTAGCAATGTGTCTAGAAGCAGCTGAGGCAGCAACCGTTCCAGTTTCGGTACATCTCGATCACAGCACCGATCAACAGGATATTCAGGACGCGTTGCAGGCGGGAATTCGCTCCATCATGGCGGATGGGTCGCCCTTTGAGTATGGCAAGAATCTAGAATTTACCCGCCAGATGACCCAGCTTTCGCATCAATATGGGGCGATCGTAGAAGCGGAAATTGGGCGAATTAGTGGCACCGAAGATGGCTTAACGATTGCCGAGAAAGAAGCCAAAATGACTGATCCACT
>DATNOW010000108.1:0-4874 GCA_036703515.1 Chroococcidiopsis sp. | reverse complement strand
TTCTTGAGCCTGCTGCCCCAGCATCTGGCCGCCTTTGGGCTGGGTTCTCTGATGTGGGTGGTGATAGTGGGCTGGTAGCTCACTGGCAGCTTAATTGTGGGCTGGTAGGGTTAACCGCCAGCGCTGCTGTCTTCGCTTGGGTATTTGGGCCAGGTAAAGCGAAAGGTTGCGCCTTGATTGAGCTGTGAGTCGAGGGTGATGGTGCCGCCGGCCCCTTCAACGATCTTTTTGACAATGGCTAGACCAATGCCGGTGCTCTCTTTGGTGTCGCGGGCCTCTAGGGTTTGGAAGATGACAAAAATCTTGTGGTGATAGTCGGGCGCAATGCCTTGGCCATTGTCGGTGACCGTAAATTCGTAATCAGACGGGCGATCGCTCACACGAATCCAAATATGGATATCGGGGCGGTTGCCGTGCTGGATGGCATTGCTAATCAAGTTGGCAAACACTTGCCTCAGCGGCAGCCGCTGGGTGTGGAGGGTCGGCATGTCAGGGGCAATTTTGATCGTGCAGCTAGGCGGCGGATTAAGGGAGTCAATCACCTCAACCAGCAGCATCTCAACGTTGACCAGCTCGGTTGGGGTTTGGATGCGCCCGACGCGCGAGTATTCTAGCAGCCCATTGATCAGGGCTTCGAGCCGATGGACGCGCCCCCGCAATAGCTGCATTTGGTACTTGCTGGTGTCAGGCAGCCGATCCATCAGGTCTTCTTCTAGCCACTCCGAGAGATTGGCGATCGCCCGCAGGGGAGCCTTGAGGTCATGGGAGGCAACATAGGCAAACTGATCGAGTTCTCGGTTGCGCTCCTCTAGAGTGGCGTTAGTTTTGACCATCATCAGGCTGAGGTGGGTCAGCTCCTCTGCCCGTTTCTTGAGCATAGCCTCCACCTGCTGGCGTTCGGTGACATCGCGAATGATCGCGATAAAGCGATGGTCGAGCTGCATGTCGCTGATCGACACCTCCACCGGAAATACAGAACCGTCACGTCGCCTGGCCGTGGTCAACCAGTGCTGCCCCAACCGCTGCGCCAGCGGTAACGCTACCCCCAAATCTTCCTCCAGCAGACTGTCGCGTAGCCAATCGGTGCGCCATTCTTGCAGCAGCAGGGTCAACTCCTGCCCCAGCAGTTCGGGGGCGGTATAGCCAAACATCTGCTCGGCTGATTTGTTAAAGGTTTCAATCGTGCTGTGGTCATTCAGCGTAATCACCCCATCTACCACATTGCCGACGACCGCATCTAGAATGCTTTTGCTTTCGTGCAGTTCTAGCTGCCGCCCTTGCAGTTCCCAATCGAGGCGGCTAAACAGGTAAAGGGCTGCCAGATAGCCAAAAACGCTGGTCAGAGCCATGATCCAAATGACGCTGTTGGTAATTTCACGCAGTTCTACCAGTCGGTTGCGATCGCGCCCCAGTTTGGTATTACTTTCATCAATGAGGTCTTCAAGCTGCAGGTGAATCGCTTCCAGCTGGCGCTGATCTTGCTCCAACAGGCGAGAGAGAGTGCTGGTTTCAATCGGCAGAGGGGACGTAATCTTTTCTGTAATTAACGCCGCCATCAGCCGCCGTTGATCGGTAAGCTGCTGTTCGAGCTTGGCAAACTGCGGCTCTGGGGCTGCGTTAGAGTAAAGAGACAGTTTCAGTTGCTTAAACGCATTGCGCAACTCATCCCTGTATTGGCGATGGGATGACAAAAATGCTGAATTGCTCGTCATCACATAGTCGCGGGCGGTGCTCTCGGCACTCAGCAGGGCAATGAGCACTCGGTCTGTGTTGAGAATGATGGTTTGGCTTTTGGTAATCTCGCTCTGTACGGCGATCGCTCCCTGACGCGTCCATACCCAAGCCCCCAGGGTGACCACAAGAGACAGAGCCGGGATGGCAATCAGCACCGCACCGCGATGTCGCGCCGACCACTGAGACCAAGGCAATCCCATTGACTTTAGGCGGAAGGAGAACAGACGCATTTTCAAAATCCATCTCAACATGACTTGAGCATACTCGGGCGCAGGGATGCTCACGCCAATCTAGTTCTGCCTGAATGATTCTAGCTTCATCCCATGGGTGGATGTAGCGGTTCATCAGTTTAACTACAGTGATAGGCCAATGATCACAATAAGATTTATTTTGGCCACTCTGTTTGGTATGAGCCGCCAACTGCCCACCTTATCTTCAACTTTAGGAATTCGTTATGAGCGAAACAGATATTATTCGCGTCGTCTTAATTGAAGATCATGACCTGACGCGGGTAGGATTGCGGACTGCGCTCCAGTCACAGCCGATGATTCAGGTGGTAGACGAAGCGGCCAACGCCACCCATGGGCTCAGCATTTTAGACGCCACCAAGCCCGACGTGGCCGTGATCGATATTGGCCTGCCCGATATGGATGGCATCGAGCTGACCCGTCAGTTTCGTCAGCATCAAGCCGATGCTCAAGACCATTCCACCAAGATTTTGATCTTGACCATGCACGATAGTGAAGATGCGGTGCTTGCGGCTTTTGCTGCCGGGGCTGACTCTTACTGCATGAAGGATATCAACATCGATAAGCTGGTGGAAGCGATCCAATCGACCCAGGGGGGCAACTCATGGATTGATCCAGCGATCGCCAACGTGGTGCTCAAACAGGTGCGCCAAGACAACAGCGCCGGGGCCACGAGCAAAACTATTACCATCAGCGCGCTAGAGCCAGAGTATGAGCAGGTCTTGGTCGATTATCCGCTGACGGAACGAGAGCTGGAAATCTTAGAGCTGATTGTGGCGGGATGCAGCAATGCCGCGATCGCCGAAAAGCTATTTATCACCGTCGGCACCGTCAAAACCCACGTGCGCAACATCCTCAACAAGCTCTGCGCTAATGACCGCACCGAGGCCGCTGTCCGCGCCCTACGTTCGGGTTTGGTCGCCTAACGGCTGTCACTGCCAATTCACCGATTTAATCCGTAGATTTAGTCTGTAAATTTGTTTTACAGAGTAAACTCATGTAGCAAATTCGCAGAGTAAATCCGCAGACTAAATCTACAGAGCAAATTTACCGTCTGCCAAAACCTTCCTCCGGCTTGAGTGTCACACTTTTGCCGGAGTTTGTGCTTTGATCCGCAAATTTTCAGTCAGTTTAAGCGGATTTGTGTTCCAACAAGCTGTCATAATCATCCATCAGGATGTTTTAGTTTCGTTTGCCCATTCACCTTTGCGATCGCCCCACTATAGCCGCCGCCAGTTCTGTGAGAACAAGGCGGCAACGCCATTGGGTTATACGTTAAGGGCCAAAGTTTTACTTTGTGTCCTGACCTAAAGGGCGCAAGCTATAGAACGGCTGGGCCGCTCCGGCTCAGTGCTTGCTAATTCCCCCGCCAGCGAGAATCTATCGTCAGAGCAGTGTGCCCCCTTGATTCCTATGAAAACGGGAATGACGCTGGCCTGTCCTTAGCTTTGTGGTCAGGGCTATATTTTCTGAAATATAGCTATTGCATCGCTTTCAGAACGCTCCTAGAAGATAAAAATCTGGTTTCATAGAATCCACGATCCCAACGATATTCCCTTCTGCAAGAGGTTGACTTTGACCGTGACGCTGAACTGGTTTTTTCCGGCTGCCCTGAGTACTCTTGGCTGTTTATCGCTGATCCTGCCTGCCGAGGCGATCGAACCGTCGCTTCCTCCCTCCCATGTTGCACAGCCTAAGGCTGACACTTTTAAGACACGCTCCTGGACGCCTCTTGATTCACAGACGGATTCACAGCTAAATTCACAGACTGATTTACAGCTTGCTCCACGTGAGCCACTAGCTTCAAGCGATCCACTAGCTTCAAGCAATCCACTGGCTTCAAGCGATCCACTGGCTTCACAGGGCGATCGCCTAGCGCAGACACCCCCACCTGCGGCGGCCCAGCCCGCCCTGATCGAAGCGGTGACGCTCAACGACACCCGCAACCGTCTGGAGATCACGGCCAACGGCCCGCTGACCTATAGCGCAGGCTGGGATCGCAGCACCCTCGACTACCGCATTACCATTCCCAATGCGCGGCTGAGCCCAGCCTTGACTGACCTCCAAACCCCAGCCGACAGCCCCATCCGCCAAGTGCGGCTGCGTCAAGAAGACCCCACCACTGTCGTGATTTTGGTCAAGCCGGGTGCTCAGACTGCGTTTGCTCCCGTTCAGCAGTCTACGGCCAATGCGCTGGTGCTAGCAGTGGCTGAACCTGGGCAATCAACGGCTTTTGTCGGGGCTGCAAACTGGTGGCGACCCGGTGACCCCGTACCTGAAATTCCGCTGCCCAGCATCCCGGCCAATCGCATTGTGATTGTGGTCGATCCGGGGCATGGCGGCAGCGATCCTGGCGCAATCGGCATTGGCGGGTTGCGTGAGGTGGATATTGTCTCTCCTGTGGCCGCTCAGGTGGCCGATTTGCTGGCGCAGCAGGGAATGCGGGTGATCATGACCCGCCGCGACAACCGCACCTTGGAACTCTCCGATCGCACCCAGACGGCCAATCGTGCCGGGGCCGACCTGTTTGTCAGCATCCATGCCAATGCAATTAATCTCAGCCGCCCTGACATTAATGGGTTAGAAACCTATTATTTCAATGCCGGTGGGCAAACGCTGGCGACCTTTATCCACCGCAGCATGCTGTCTGCGATTGGGTTGCCCGATCGCCGGGTGCGGCAGGCGCGCTTTTATGTGCTGCGCAACACTGCGATGCCGTCGTCTTTGGTTGAGCTAGGGTTTGTCACCGGGGCAGCCGATGCTCCTCGGCTGTCTGACCCGACCTATCGGGCTTTGCTGGCCCGGGCGATCGCCCGTGGCATTTTAGAATACGTGCTGCAAACCTTCCCCCAGCGGCTCACGCCTTAGGCCGACCCGGGAGGGGTATAGCAG
>DATNOW010000107.1:0-4821 GCA_036703515.1 Chroococcidiopsis sp. | reverse complement strand
TGGCTGTGATCTACTTGTTTACGACTAAGCTCACGCCTTCAGCGCTGCTTACTACTTCGCAGACCCAGTGGCGAGTGGGGCTTGCTCTGCTGATTTCGATCGGCATCCTATCGTGCAGTTGGGATGCTCAGCAGAGCACGGCGTGGAGCAAAATCCACAACCAAAGCACAGTGGCGATCGCCCAGCAGATTAACGCAGTGCCGCGGCCGCTGATCGTCAGCGATGCTGAGACGGGCGATCTGTTGGCGCTCAGCCACAACCTAGAATCCAAGGTGCAACTGTTGATTCAACCGCACTGCTACACCTGTAGCCTCAGCCGCCCTGCCCAAAACTTAACGCTCCCGCCCGATATCCCCACTGGGTATGACGTGTTTCTCTATCACCCACGGCCGCCAGCGACGTGGCTCCAGGATTTAGCCGCTCAGCCGGGCTATACCGCCAAGGCGTTGATCCGCGAAGGAGATGCCGATGCCCTATGGCAGCTAACGCCACGCTCGTAATCGGCGTTCGTAATCTATGCGCATTGCATTTGCACTGCCGCTACGATCGCCGGATATTGAGGCAGCACCAGTCTTGCCTGCGCCATAGGGTGGCCACGAGCCAGCCGTTTTGTTCGAGCACGTCAGCGACGGGTTTCACTTGGTCGAGCAAGATGCCGCTGAGGATGCCCCAGGTCGAAGGCTTAGAAATGGCGGCCATTGCTGGTACGAGGTCGACAATGACTTCGGCCAAAATATTGCAGAGGATGCCGTCTACGGGTTCAGAAATCAGCTCTTGCACTTTTTCGAGGCTGCCGACTTCGGTGACGAGCGTATCGGGGTCGATATTGTTGAGGTCGCGGCTGTTGAGCGTCGAGCGAATCGCCAGCGGATCGGTATCGACGGCATAGGCCCGCTTGGCCCCAAGCAAAAGACTGGCGATCGAGAGAATGCCGGAGCCGCAGCCGATATCGGCTACTACTAGGGTGTTGGCGGGGGCATCGCCCATCCGCATTTCGACGGCTTCTAGGCAAAGCTGGGTGGTGGCGTGGTTGCCGGTGCCAAAGGCTACTCCCGGATCGAGGCGCAGCACGATGCGATCGGTCGATTCAGGCATGGGTAGCCAAGCTGGGTTGATCAGGATGCGATCGCCCACTTCTAGGGGATGCCAATAATCCTTCCAGCTGCTGGCCCAGTCTTCTTCATCGATCAGGTGCCACTGGGCAGTCGGCGCATTCAAGCCAACGCACAGCGCGTCTTGACGCAGCAGCAGCGCTAGGGCCGACAGGTCGAGTAATTGCGCCTGCTCTTGGGGCAAATAGGCCTGGATCAGCCGACTGTTGCCTTTCATTTGACTAGAGGTGCCCCGGCAGCCAAAAACCTCCAAGCGCCAAAAGACGGTGTCTTCTAACGCCGGATCACAAAGAATCTGAATTTCCCACCAGCTATTGGCCAAGGATTTTGCCGTCCTTCGGGGTGTAAAGGTCTAAAGATTAGGATTGCCGCATCCGGCCACTCCTCCGCTGTGCCGATTTAGGCACAGCGGAGGAATAGACCGGCTAAATTCCGTTTAGGCAGAGAGGGTGACGGTGTAGGCGTCTCTGATCCCAGCCACCTTGGTGATTTCATCTAAAATCCCCTCAGGCAGCGGATCGTCAATGCTGAGCACCATGACGGCGTCCCCACGAACGATCTTGCGACCGACCTGCATGCTGGCAATGTTGACGTTAAAGCTGCCCAGCAGCGAGCCGATTTTGCCGATAATGCCAGGCATATCGCGGTGCAGCGTAAACAGCATATAGCGGTTTGGCGGCACGTTGATCGGAAATTCATCGACGCTAGTGATGCGAATTTCGCTGTCACCCAGCAGAGCCCCGGCTACGGAATGTTCACCGAGGGGGCCTTTGGCGGTCAGCAACAGCGACCCAGCATAGTCTTTGACGGAGGCATCGCGGGTTTCGATGACGCGAATGCCGCGCTCTTTGGCTTCGATGCTGGCATTGACGTAGTTGACCCGCTCTTGCAGCGCGTGAGACAGCATCCCTTTCAGGGCGGCGATCACGACCGGCTGGCAGTCGTTGTTGGCCAATTCACCCTGGAGCTTGACGTTGAGGGATTCGATCCGGCCACCGGCAAGCTGGCTGACCAAGTTGCCCAAGGTTTCGGCCAGTTGCAGGTAGGGACGCAGTTTTTCCATCAGGTCTGGGCGCAGGCCAGGGATGTTGACGGCCGAACGGGCCGGTAGACCGAGGAGCACGTCGCGGATTTGCTCGGCAACGTCAATGGCCACGTTGACCTGGGCTTCTTCGGTGGAAGCGCCGAGGTGAGGGGTGAGGATGGCCTCTTTGCCCAGTTCGCGCAGGTTGGATTCGGCCAGCGGCTCAGCTTCGTAAACGTCGAGGGCAGCTCCGGCAATGCGACCCCGCTTCAGGGCTGCGGCTAGGGCGTCTTCGTCGATGATGCCACCGCGGGCGCAGTTGATAATGCGGACGTTGGGCTTCATCTTTTCGATCGCCTCAGCGTTGATCAGATGGTAGGTTTCGGTGGTTTTGGGCAGGTGGAGCGTGATGTAGTCGGCTTCGCGCAGCAGCACGTCGAGTTCGACCAGTTGGCAACCAATTTGCTCGGCCCGTTCAGCGGACAGGAAGGGATCGTAGGCCAGCAGATGCATCCCCATGGCGCGGGCGATCGCCGCTACGTGGGAGCCAATTTTACCCAACCCGACAATACCCAAATTTTTCTTATAAACTTCGACCCCAGTAAAGCTCTTGCGATCCCACTTGCCGCTTTTGACCGATTGGTTGGCATCGGGAATGTGGCGAGAGAGGGCCAACATCATGGCCACGGCATGTTCGGCAGCGGCCACCGTGTTGCCTTCGGGGGAGTTAACAACCAAAATGCCGCGTCGGGTTGCCGACGGTACATCTACGTTATCGACACCGACTCCGGCACGACCAATGATTTTGAGCTGTGTCCCGGCGTCAATCACCGCTTGGGTAACACGGGTGCCAGAGCGGATCATTAAGGCATCGTAATCTGGAATGATTTTGACCAGTTCATCGACTGGGAGGTTGAGTTTGACATCGACTTGGGCTACCTGCGACAGAATGTCGATGCCTACTTGATCGATGGAGTCGGAGACAAGAACTTTGGGCATGATCGGGGAATGGGTTGCAACTATTGGAACGTAGGGATCAATTCAGAAATCCCCGCAGCGGATTTGAGGAAAATTTCCACAAGAGGTCATTCTACTTCAAAGCAAGGGGTGTCTTTTAGAGTCACCGGAAAGTTTTTGGGTTCACGGTTTTGGTTTACGGTTTTGGGTTCACGGGCGAGAGCCGCTGGTCGCTGAGAAAATTTGCCGATTGTCCTGAAGGGGGGCGCGATCGCCCGCAAAAGGGAACACAGTGATGAACTAGCGATGACCAATGAGCGATTTATGTCTCCTTGCGGTCAGTCTGCTGAGTCAGGGTCAGCACACCGAAGATTTGATCCGTCCGGCAGTCGATCGGAACGGTGCTTCTGCGGTGACGGCTGCCTACTCTGAACCAGCGCCCTGCCCCTCTGCCTCCGCTTCCGCTAAAGCCCATCCCCCGGTCGCCGATGGGCGATCGCCCGAATTTAGCCAGCCGATTTTCGCCCCTGCCAAGTCTGCCAAATCGGCGGCGGTGCCCAAACCCGTCGCGCCGCCAGAGTCTGCCGCGTCGCCCGAACTCGCCCCATCCTCCCAGCCTGCGATCACCCCCATCGGCATGCCGGTGGATAACTCCCAGGCGATCGCCCCTACCCAAACTCCTGCGGCCATTCAGCCCGTCACGCAGCCTGTCACGCAGCCATTCACAGAACCTGTGGCCATCCTGCCACCCCCCGCTGACATTCACACCCCCCGTCCCTATTCGGGCAGTCAGCTATTTCAGCAGCGCCTCGCGGCCCTGCGGGCCGGGCGCACCTACACCCGGCTGCCGTCTAACAGCTTTAGAGAAGCCTGGGTCAACGCTACCCAGCAGCCCACCTATGAGCAGTGGACGAACCTCTTGGGGCGTGAGGCGGCGGCCATGGCCCGAGGGCAGGGCAACAATCGGCTGACGGTGCTGGTGGGCGATTCTCTCAGCCTGTGGTTTCCGTCTGAACAACTGGCCAGCGATCGCTTTTGGCTCAATCAAGGCATTTCGGGCGATACGACCGGGGGCGTTTTGCGGCGGCTGTCGCTGTTTGCCAACACCCGCCCCGATACCATCTACGTCATGGCTGGGATCAACGACCTGCGCCAGGGAGCCACCGACGACCAAGTGCTCAACAACCTGCGCCAGATCATGCGCCAACTACGCCGGGCCCACCCCCACGCCCAAATTTATATTCATTCCATTTTGCCAACGCGATCGCTGGGGATTTCGAGCCACCGCATTCAGTTGCTCAACCAAAGCATCGCTATCATTGCCCAGCGCGAAGGCGTGATCTATTCTGACCTGCTGGCCTATTTTGCCGATAGCCAGGGCGAGCTGCGCCAAGAGCTAACCACCGACGGGCTGCATCTCAACCGCCAAGGCTATGCAGTGTGGGACTGGGTAATGCGCTCGAATGGCTAGGGGCTGATGCAACGCTAAACCTCTAGGGGGGCTTGGAGCCGCGATCGCAATCGTGGCGGCGGCGCAGGCTGCTGGGAGGTACGCAGCAGGTACAGCACAAGCTGGTCGGCAGCTTCGCCAATGTGGTGGGTCAAGATCTCGACCGCCGCTTGGGCATCCCCTTGGCGGCAGGCATCGAGCAAGCGCTGATGCTCCGCTTGGCTGCGATCGCGGTAGTCCATCTGGGTGATTTGCAAGCGGATGTAGCGGTCGATATT
>DATNOW010000106.1:0-10802 GCA_036703515.1 Chroococcidiopsis sp. | reverse complement strand
TTGGCACACTGGGCGATCGCCGCTTCTACCCTCTCCTCTTCCCGCGTTGGAATATAAATCAGCGAATAGCGAGCACGCAGCAGTAGTTCAAACTCTTCACTAAAACTCATGCCTAAACCGTTTTACTAAAAAAGTTAGCCCATAGCCCGCGTCAGTCCCGCCATTCGCGGTTAATTCAGCATTTGCCGCTTTAAGGCTTCCAGCGAAGCCCAGCGCGAATCAACAGCGCCATCCAATGGCGCATCCGTGACTGGAATGCCCTTGCACTTTCTGTCGCACAGCTTGCGCTGCGGAATCTCTAGACAGAGCTGTTCATACAGCCATTCGGCGGGCTTAAAGTGGCCGTTTGGCGGCAGGGTCTCAATCAGCTCTTCCAAAGACACCTCCCGCTCTAGCGGGTAGTCTTCAGCGTCCTCAAGATTTTCTTGCAGCCAAATCATTTCCGAGGCGTTCACCTTCAGACGGTGGTTATATTGTCGCAGACAGCGATCGCAGGTCAACGTCACAATCGCTACGGCCTCTGCCACCACCTCTAAATAATTGCCGCGATGCCACACCTGCATCTTCCCCTGCACAGGGGTCAGTGTCTCTAAATCGGGAAGATATTCGCTGACCTCGATCTGCATCGTCTGGTCAAGCATTTTTGCCAACTGCGGAATGTAAATCGGATCCATCAGCAACCTCCTAGCTGGCTAGAGATTGCCTTAAATCCCTGTCAGCGGATATTCGTCTATAACCAAACCAATTATCAAACTTAGCATGAAGACGCTCAACGCCCCAAGCCTTCAGCACTTTCGACGTTGCGTTAATCTTGGCAACATCGACAGGGCAAGCCAGACTCTGACAAGAGAGGCTCTGCCTCAATCTGATAATGCTAGGGCTCTGTGCCTTTCAGATGGACAATCAAGCGTCGATCGGGCTCTTGTCCACGGCTGTAGGTTTGGATATCATCAAACACTTTCAGAAACGTATGCACCTGCCTACGCTCAGCCGAAGACAGGGAAGGAATTTCGTATTCTTGCCCTGTCTCACGAACCTGCTGGGCGGCTTGTTCGGCGATCGCCTTGAGTTCTGCTTGGCGACGAAGGCGGTAGCCCCCCAACTCAATCGTGTAGGCGTGCTGCTGATCCTTGGGCTGCCCAATATTCAGCGTGGCATTGATCAGGTACTGAATCGAGTCTAGGGTCTCGCCGCTCTCTCCAATCAGAGCTTCTACCTGCTTGTCCGTGAACAAGGCATCCGAGATTGTCAACCAGAAGCTGCCGTCCTCATGCAAGTTGGGAGAGTCAGCCACTATCTCTGCCGACAATCCCGCTAGGCGAACAAACTCACCTAGCCATTGCTTACCGCGATTTTCTAATTGACTTTCATCCATTGCCTTCACGGGTGCTACGACTGAGCTTTCTTCTTCGAACGTCCTGGTTCAAAAGGCAACGCCTCTCGGTCGGCTTCAGCCGCTTGCTTTTCCTGCGCGTCCACAATCTTCTGGAGATTCTCCGGGAGGGGTTCACGCGACAGAATAAAGGTCTGCATGGTCTGGAACACGTTAGCAATCAACATGTACATCAGAACACCAGCAGGCAGCGGGAAAAACAGGAACATCCCAGAGAAGATGATCGGGGTGAACCGATTGACCGCCGCTTGGTTAGGGTTATCCGATGCTCCCTGTCCGGAAAGCAGCTGGTTGATGTAGAGGGTCACCCCAAACATCAAGACCATGCCCAAGATATCCCAGTTAATGGCACCATCTTCGCCAAAGGCACCTACCCGACCCAGAGCGCTGATAAACAAAAAGCCTTTATTTGCAGCAATTCCAGGAATCGTACCTTGGAGAGTCACATCCCCCGGCTGCAAGGCTTCCAAATTGCCGTCTTCGTCAAACCGAACCCGATCTTCACCCTTGGTGAATTTCCATACCGGCGTCAAATCAGAGTCAGGATATTCGGTCAGAAACTCAGCTAATGGCTTGCCGCTAAGGGTTTGAAACTCAACGCTAGTCTTTTCGCCTACCGCCAACTTATTGCCACCCGGAATCAGAGCGACAACTTTGTCGTGGATGCCATCAGAGACAAAGATATTTTGGGCATTGGATGTGTAAGCTTGGGGCTGAATCTGCTCAAGCTGCTCACGCGGCATCACCTGGAGGTTGATCGTGTAGTTCACATCGGAAAACGGTGAACCCCTCAACGTCGCAAACAGAGCGAACAGGATCGGCATCTGCACAAGCACAGGGAAACATCCCGACAGCGGGTTGCCAAACTCCTTGTAGACCTTTGACATTTCCTCCTGCTGCTTGGAGGGGTCATCCTTATAACGCTCTTGAATTTCTTTAACCCGCTTTTGCATCGCTGGCTGAGCCACTTTCATGCGGCGCATGCTGCGGATGGAGCCAGCGCTCAGGGGATACAGAGCAAACCGAACCACGAGCGTCAGCGCCACAATGGCTAGACCATAACTTGGAACGATCCCGTAGAAGAAATCCAGGATCGGCAACATTACGTTATTTGAGAGAAACCCAACACCAAAATCCATGCGTTCTATGTCAACCTAACTGCTTGCTCTGAGCTGAACAACGTTCCCTAACCAAACCCGGATGATCCAGTCTAATTGCCATCTAGACGTATTTGCCCACCTATTTGCCCAGAGAACCGCTGGCCTGCTGAGCTCTAGAGGAAAGATGTTCGTGAATGTAGTCGTAGACTTGACGAAAATTAGGTACTGCCCGCATTTCTAAGCGGCTACCATCTTTTAGGGTCAAAACCATATCACCCCAAGCACCAAGTCCACGGGGAACCGTAACAATCTTAGCAATCTCAGAGTAGATGATGTCAGAGCGATCGCGCCCCATCCAACCGCCCGTGATCGACACCCGACGACTCGTAATGCGATAGCGCAGCCACAAAGCCCGAACAATTGAACCAACTGTCAGAGGCAGGCAGATCACCGTGAATCCCAGCAATATATTGATAATAAGATCCCCAATATGGGGGCCACCTTCAAAATAAACGTCTTCCTTAATGCCCATTGATGACCTCAGCACTCATAAGCAACTGCTCTAATTCTTGCAGAAAATCTTTATAACAGCACTGAATTGCTGACGAACGGGCCACAATCACAATTTTCCATCCGGGAGAAACTCTCGGAAGGAGATGGAGTAGGGCTGAATGCAGTTGCCGCTTGATTCGGTTGCGAACGACAGCCCGCTTGCTCACTTTTTGGCTGATCGAAATACCAAAACAGCTGGGCGGAATCGGATTTTCCACACTGTCGTTTCTGAGTCCTGGCTTGCTGATAGACGCCAAGCGCAGAGCCCTCAGCGTCAAATTAGGCGTTGAGCGACGTAGTCCGAGTTGATAGACACTAGCAAACTCTTGACGCCGCCGCAGCCGATAAACCTTAGGCAAAGCCACGACAACCCAAACCTAAAATTGCGTTACTTTAAGCCAATAACTGAACCAATGACACTGTTGCTGAACTGTCTCAACCACCGCAGGATAACTCGCACGCAGGATGATTCTCAGCAAACTGAACGTGTTTAAGCTGTTTAAGCTACAGCCAGGCGAGCACGACCCTTGCGACGCCGCGCTTTGATAACGCGTCGCCCCGTGTAAGTCCTCATTCTGGCGCGAAAACCAGATACTCTCCGTCTTTTGCGGCTTGTACCGCCTAAGGTGCGTTTGGTCATGAGCGATCGCTCCCAATAAACCCTAAATTTTCAAAAAAAGTCACAGCTTATTACTATAGCATCATCTGGACATCTAGGAGCATCGTAGTAAAGCCAGTGACGCCCCCGACTCCTGGAGGGCTAACTAATCCACTAAAGACAACGAGACTCGCTAGGCGAGTCTCGTTGTCAAACCAATCAGCACTGATCGGCTATTAATGGGCTTTGCCGTCTAGTTTCTGCCAATGATCAAAATCCACGTGCCGACGTATCGCATCAGGGGGATATCGCCAGGGGAACGCACCAATGCGTTGAAGTAGTGAGTACCTGAATTGCGGGGATTGTGCACGTTGGAAAGCACTATTTCCACCCGCGTACCAGCCGGCACCGGCTGCTGGGGATAAATTTCAATCACACGGTTTTCTCGATCCCACAGCACTTCGTCCAACGGCAAACTTTCCCCACGCACGCGCACCTCAACCCGATCGGTATCAAAGGTGCCTTCGTAAGCGGCGGGATAGCTAATCGAAAATTGCTCAACCGCAAGATTCAACTTTCTAGCGGGAATGCGAAGGCGATAGCGATCGTACTGGTTGGGTCGGCCATTAAAGTCGAGCCGATAACCCAGCTCATTATCTCGGTCAACGCCGCTGAAAATCGTCAACCCTGGCAAGCCTTGCCCCATGGTTACCACTGGGAGCACGGTCACAGCACACCCCGCGATCGCGAGAGCAACCATGATGCGACGAGTCAGTTTCTTCGCGAAAGCCATAAACCTTTACCTAAACTAACGTAGCGTGAGGAAGCAAGTTATAAAACTTCACCAGTATGACTGTAGCAGGAGTAGGACACATCCTGTTGAGTTGATGACAGCCATGAGAGTAAAAAAGTGCCCAAACTCGTGTATTAATCCTACAGCGTCCTAGGCTTACAAAAACGATAGCGCCTGGGGTTGAGGATGCCATCAATATCTCACGCCAAAGCTCTTTTCCGACAGGCTTTTCCGGTCTACCATGGCGCGTTTCATAGCGAATTTTGTGGGCTCATCTCTGTTGCAGCTAAGGCCATCACGATGGGCAATCCCCAATGCTAAAACTAGGAGACTCAGATGTTGGCCAGCTATGAAATTGCCCCTGTAGCGCGTACTCTAAATACAGGGTCGGCCCATCCCTCAAGCGCTCGGGTTGAATTGCTCCCATCATTCAGATTGGCTGGCGCAAAATTCGCACAATTCGGTCTCTACGCAGGATTGAGCGCGTCATTAGCTCCAGCCCTATCCCAAGCCCCAGCCCTATCCCAAGCCCCAGCCCGAACCATTCACAGACCACCGTTTAGAATATCTAGCCCATGCTATTTAGCCCGTTCCATCCCGTCAGGACAAGCGAGAGATTGCCATGGAGGTAGCTCAGCAAAACGACAAGCAGCGCGACATTGCAACCCACCTCGAGAGGATTGTAGGCTCTGACGGGTTTTGCCATTGGCAAGCGCTTGATGCAACTGATCAGGCGGCGCTGATCCAGGCAACCCAATCTGACCAGCCCGTTATGGGCGTTGTCTATCCCCAGCACCAAGATGCCCTGAGTCAAGTTATGGCCTGCTGCCACCACCACGGATGGCGCGTTTTAACGCTAGGGCATGGCAGCAAACTGAGCTGGGGTGGACTGGTATCTGCGGATATTGCAGTCAGCACCAGCCGCATGAACCGGTTGATTGACCATGCTGTGGGCGATCTCACCGTCACCCTAGAAGCCGGTATAGGGTTTGCCGCGCTGCAAGCGTCTTTGGCAGCAGAACGCCAATTTTTAGCGATCGATCCGGCCTATCCCGACCGGGCGACCTTGGGCGGCATTGTCGCGACGGCGGACACAGGGAGGCTACGGCAGCGCTATGGCGGCATCCGCGATATGTTGATTGGTCTTTCATTGGTGCGGGCAGACGGCCAAATCGCCAAAGCTGGAGGACGCGTGGTTAAAAACGTGGCGGGCTATGACCTAATGAAACTGCTGAGCGGATCCTATGGAACGCTGGGGATCATTAGTCAGCTGACGTTTCGGGTTTATCCTCTGCCACCTGCGTCCCAGACCGTGTTGCTGAGCGGCCCAACAGAGGCGATCGCCCAAGTAACCCGTGGTCTTTTAGCCTCGGCGTTGACTCCTACAGCCGTCGAGCTGATTTGCCCCAAAACGCTTGCTCGTCTTGGGTTGAAGGTTGGGTTTACAGATCACTTGGGTCTGCTGACGCAGTTTCAAAGTTTAGAGGTGAGCGTCACCCAGCAAGCTGAACGCCTGATGCAAATAGGTCAAGCTGCCGATCTGGAGGCGATCGCCTTTGCGGGTGTCCATGAAACCAATCTATGGCAACAGCTGCAAGAACCAATGGCGATCGCCCCCCAGGCTCCAGTCGTTCGCTGCAAAATAGGAGTATTACCGGCTGATGCTGCGATCGCCTTACAACACCTAACGACCCATGCACCGGCGGTTCAATCGGGGCAGATTCACGCCAGCAGCGGTTTAGGATGGCTCCAGCTCGATGGGGCGATCGCTCCCGACCAACTGCATACTTTACGAGAATATTGTCAGAATCAAGGGGGATTCCTCAGCCTCTTAGAAGGCCCTGCGGCACTGAAGCAACAAATTGATGTGTGGGGCTATCAAGGCAATGCCCTAGGACGGATGCGCCAGATCAAGCAGCAATTTGACCCAAAGGCCTTGTTAAATCCAGGACGATTTGTCGGGGGCATCTAGCGTCGCCTCACGCCACGCCTCCCAATACCCTCTGTGTATCCCTCCATTGCCACCCCAATGACTGCCAATCTTACCTCCGACTTGCCTTCAGACCAGTCCTATCCCAGCTTCGATGGCCAGCATCCCCCCGACCCCAAGCTGATTGATGCCTGCGTCCACTGCGGATTTTGCCTCTCAACCTGTCCGAGCTATCGCATCCTTGGCAAAGAAAACGATTCGCCCCGCGGGCGGATCTATTTGATGGATGCCATTAACGAGGGGCAAGCTCCCCTTTCAGAAGCGTCAGTCCAGCACTTTGACTCTTGCTTGGGCTGCTTTGCCTGCGTCACCACCTGTCCGTCGGGCGTGCAGTATGACAAGCTGATTACCGCCACCCGACCCCAAATCGAACGCAATTATGGGCGATCGCTGCCTGAACGACTGATCCGTCAACTGATTTTCTCCACCTTTCCTTATCCAAATCGCCTGCGTCTGTTGTTGCGACCGTTGGGTGCCTATCAAACCACGGGTTTACAAAAGTGGGTGCGATCGCTAGGTATTCTCAAACAGCTCTCGCCGCAGCTTGCAGCCATGGAGTCGATGCTCCCCAAAATTCCTCCCCAAGCCTTTCAAGACAGCGGGGCCGAATTAATTCCAGCCCTCGGCAAAACCCGATACCGGGTTGGGCTAGTGCTCGGTTGCGTACAGCGCGTATTTAACCCCGCCGTCAATGAAGCCACCATTCGTGTACTCAGCGCCAATGGCTGTGAAGTCGTCATCCCCAAACTTCAGGGATGCTGTGGAGCATTGCCCCACCACCAAGGTCAAGACGAACAAACAAAAGCCCTAGCGCGGCAAATGATCGACGTATTTGCCGACAGCCAGGTAGATTGGGTACTCACTAACGCGTCGGGCTGTGGTCATACACTCAAAGACTATGCCCAGATTTTGCAAGACGATCCTACCTATGCCGAGAAGGCCACGGCCTTTGCCAAAACCGTCAACGATGTCCAAGAATTTTTGGCCACCGTGGGATTGGTCACTCCCCTATCACCCTTGCAAGATCAGCCACTGAGCATGGTTTATCAAGATGCCTGTCACATGATCCACGGTCAAAAGATCAGCTGGCAGCCCCGACAATTACTACGACAAATTCCGGGCGTACAGCTACGAGAGCCCCTTGATGCAATGCTGTGCTGCGGTAGCGCTGGCGTTTACAACATCTTGCAGCCTGAAGTCGCAGAAGAATTGGGGCAGCAAAAGGTAACCAATCTCCTCAATACTGGGGCATCGGTAATTGCATCTGCAAACATTGGCTGCTACGTCCAAATTTCCAAACATCTGCATCAGCAGGGTAAAGCAGTACCCGTTTGGCATCCGATGCAGCTGCTTGATTTTGCGATCCGCGGTATATCGCTACCGACCGAACCGAGTAACCCCTTCCAGACCTAAGCTCAGCCTACCCCAATCCACCCCTCTCCAAAACGCCGCCAAACTTTGACGAAAGTTCATGACGGCGCTGATTTCTGCTGGTATAACGGGATCAGGATTGTCTCAAAATCAAATTAATTTATCGCTTCATCAGGGTGCTTCAGAATAACGCAACCTTATACCCTGTTGGTCTTCCTTGAGGCGCATTTTATCTATGCAAAAAGTATTGTTTATCCTGCACGAACTGAACGACGACGATGTTGATTGGTTAATCCAAGTCGGAAGTCGCACAGAGCTACCGCCAGGCACCATCTTAATTAATGAAGGGCAGCCTGCTGATACGCTCTATATCTTGCTAGAAGGCGCATTAGTAGTGTCAGTGTCTGCCCTCGAAGGCAGACAAATTGCTCGCTTGGCAACCGGCGAAGTCGTGGGTGAAATGTCATTTATCGACTCCCGACCACCATCGGCAACTGTGCAAACCCTAGAAGAATCAGTCGTCCTAGCCATTCCCCGCACACAGTTAGCCGTAAAGCTGCAAGAAGATGTTGCTTTTGCCTCGCGATTTTATCG
Source organism: Chroococcidiopsis sp. (assembly GCA_036703515.1). Classification (GTDB taxonomy): domain Bacteria; phylum Cyanobacteriota; class Cyanobacteriia; order Elainellales; family Elainellaceae; genus DATNOW01. Next base: position 2,411 of record DATNOW010000106.1, on the reverse strand, counting down.
CGCCTTAGCCATCTTGCTGTCTCACCGTCTACGCGGCACTGTGAAACAATTGAGCGATGAACCCCTCAAACCCAACTCCCAAGACAGCGATAGCGACAGCGGCAATATCCAGGTAGGATCAGCGATCGCCCGCGCCCGTCTCAGTCGAATCTTACAGCAGCCCCAGCAGTAACCCGCTATCGGCAATCTGTTGAGCCTGGAATAGCTTGATAGGTATGGACGCTGAAACATATGAATCTCATTCCAGCGTCCAAGCCCACCTAAACTGAGTTCACTTTCTCTTCACCCTTTCTCCTGGAAAAATCGCCAGTGAAATTCCTAAAGCTTCAATCCTCTAAGTCTGGAAGGATTCTGAGACGAATCATTCGGGAAAAGCTCCCTCCATCTGGATCCCCGAGCTGAAGTTCCAAAACCTCACCAGATAAACCGCTCAAGCTGTCTAAGAGCGATCGCAAGTGGGGTGTACTCGAGCCACTGTCCAAATAAACCCGCTCAGATAAATTCGTCAGCCGTTTCCAGGTCGTATACAGCTTTGCAATCGTCTGCTCAAGCTGAGCCGCTTGATTGACCAAATCCGCCGTAGAATTCAGACATCCAATCCGCAGCGCTTCCTCTAGGGCTTGCTCTAAATCCAGCGATTCGCGATTGAAAGACTGTACCTGAGTCGCTGCACTGAGATACTTAGCCAAATAACGTGCTTCAGCCGTCACTTGCTTCAAAGTATCTAAATCCGGATTTTCAGTCACTTCCGCTCTCAACGTTTGCTGGTGAGAGGCCGGCAGTTTTTCCATCTCCCGCACCAGTGGCGCGATATAACGAGTAGGAATAGTATTGTTGGCGGCTTTTTCTTTGATTTCTACGGGCAGCAAATCAGAAGTCATCGCCGTCCACTCATCAGACAGTTGGCGCACTTCACGACGGGTAATTTTATCCCCCCGATGCGCGGCCTCACTCACCATCTGCTGCACCTCTGCCGATGCCTGTGCCGTCTCGACAAATGCCCGCTTGCTAAACTGATTGACGTCCTCTGGCTCTAAAAAACCACTGTCTAGCAACGTATCCGCACTATTCGCCAATTCAATCAGCGCATAGGCTTGACTCTTGCTAATCTCGCGATCCTGTAGCCACTTGAGAAATCCAGTTCCACGCCCGTCTCCCGACTGCTTTTCCCGATCGCGCACCGTCCGCAAAATCCGACCGCGCCAAATGTCAGTCTGCAAATCAAAGCGATCGCAAACCTGCCAGGCCGTCTCAATCTGCTTCTGAAACTCATGCTCAGGAATCTGATCGTCGTCTGGATCGGGCAACCGAAAATTTAGATCAACCTCGCCACCCAAATCAATATCAAACCGATCACGCGCATTCACTGCACCATTCGTTTCACTGAGACGCTGGGGCGCTTGTACCATGAGATTGTCCAAACCACTGTCGCCCTATTATGGCACGACAGCACCGGACACAGCTACCGAAAGCGCTACTAATAGAAGGTAGGTTTTATTTAACCACTACCTGTAGAGTTATTTTTACCAGCATCTGTAATGTCACGCCTAACAGCCAATCGACTTAACCAGCTAAGCTAGCCACAATCCAACTGACCAGCCAAAAGGCGATCGCCATCGACCCGACAAAAACAACCACTAAGGCAACCAGCAAACCAATCACAAACCACAAATTTTGACGCTGACTAACCTGCGGCGTTTGAACATGTTTTTCCAGCAGTCGCATATTGCGAACATTCGACTTCCACGCCACATCAAAAACATCGCCCACAACAGGCAGCGTGCCAACCACAGTTTCCAGCACGATATTGAAAACCATAACCGTCAAAGCTGACTTTGACGCTCCCAAACGCGCCGACTCAATAACGATAATGGACGACAGAATGAGTCCAATCGTGTCGCCTCCCCCCGGCACTAGCCCAATTAGGGGATCAAGTCCCACACGATAATCTGTCCCCGGAATAGCGATCGCCTCATCCAACAACCGACTCAACTTGCGAAGACGCTCCAAACGAGCGGTTCTCCCAACATAATCTTCAGACGGAGGTCTTGGAGCAAGATTTGCCATACAGCGCACGAAAAATGAACACCTTACAGCAAAGGATATGGCAGAGAGCCCCCAATCAACAGTAAAGTCTACCCAACGCGCCGCATCCGTCGTCACCCTGTCTACTGATGTTGGATGCGTTTATTGAATATACTTGTTGCATAAATTCTATATAAAACAACCCCCCCCGATATCTTGCGATATCGAGGGGGTATGTTGTTTAGTGTAATCCTGGCACCGAGCTATTTTTCCAAGGGGCTACCCCCTAAGTATCTTCGCCGCAGATGCGTTTCACAACTCAGTTCGAGATGGATGAGCGTGGTTCCACACCGCCATAGGCACCAGAAATGCGTCTGGGTTGCTCT
>DATNOW010000105.1:0-6755 GCA_036703515.1 Chroococcidiopsis sp. | reverse complement strand
TTCCCTACTTACCATGTGCATCGCTGCGTCCCCTAAGCAGTACGGTTGGAGCGCTATGAGAAGGGCTGCATAGCGACCTATGGCGACTTCGATGACGTTGAAATGCGATCGCCTCGACTTCTGCATCATCCAACGCTTGCTGCAGAAGAGCTTACACTGCGGCTGTTGTTCTGCTTTCACGCTCATTCAGAAGTCTATTTGATCTGCACGGGATGAATTGCCCAGATTGTTTTGCAATATTCGCGAATGGCGCGATCGCTAGAAAACTTACCCATCCGCGCCACATTGAGAATCGACATTCGCGTCCATTGGTCAACATCTTGGTACGTTTGGCTGACTTGCTCTTGCGCCGTTATGTAGGCGGCATAGTCGGCTAGCAGCAAGTAGTCGTCTCGATTGAGCAGAGAATCAATCAGCGGTTTAAATAGGGTTGGATCACCGTTAGAAAAGTAGCCAGCAGCGATGCGATCGATCGCTCCTTTTAACTCCATGTTGCCGTAGTAATAATCTCTGGGATTGTAACCTCGCGCTTGTAGCGCTGCTACTTCCTCAGTGGTGAGACCAAACAAAAAGAAGTTTTCTGCCCCGACCTGCTCTCGAATTTCTACGTTGGCTCCATCCAGCGTGCCAATGGTCAATGCGCCATTAAGGGCAAACTTCATGTTGCCTGTGCCCGATGCTTCCTTACCGGCTAAGGAAATTTGCTCCGACAAGTTTGCTGCGGGATAGACCCGTTGTGCAAATTTGACATTGTAATCTTTTAGAAATACGACCTTTAGCCGTCCCCGCACGTCTGGGTCGCGGTTTACAACGTCTGCTACCGCATTGATTAACTTGATGATCAGCTTGGCAATGTAATAACCAGGAGCCGCTTTGCCACCAAAGATAAACGTGCGGGGCACTAAGGTGAGATCAGGATTGGCTTTAATGCGGTTGTATAGGGTGATGATGTGCAATACATTCAGGTGCTGCCGCTTGTACTCATGGATGCGTTTTGCTTGAATGTCAAACAGCGAGTGGGGATCAACGGTGAGCCCATTTTGCTGAAGGATATAGTCTGCCAAATCTTGCTTAATGGCGAGTTTAATCTGCTGCCACTGGTGGCAAAATGCCGGATCGTCCACAAACGATTCTAGCTGGCGCAGATCGTCTAGGGATTTGATCCAGTTGGTGCCGATGTGTTGGCTGATCAGGTGGGTGAGGCGAGGATTGCTCAGCACCATGAACCGTCGGTGGGTAACTCCATTGGTAACGTTGTGGAATCGCTCTGGATACAGTTCGGCAAAGTCGCGCAGCACGCTTTGTTTGAGCAGTTCGGTGTGCAGTGCGGCGACTCCGTTGATGGCATGACTGCCGACGCAGGCTAGATGCGCCATACAGACGTAGCGATCGCCACTTTCATCAATCAATGACATCCGCTGTAGCCGCGCCCCATCGCCTGGATAGCGGGCTTGCACTTCATTGAGAAATCGCTGGTTAATTTCGTAAACAATCTCTAAATGGCGCGGCAGCAGTTTACCAAATAGGGCGACTGGCCAACGCTCTAGGGCTTCGGGCAAGAGGGTGTGGTTGGTGTAGGCAAAGGTGCATTGGGTGATATGCCATGCGGTATCCCAGTCTAAGCTGTGTTCATCTACCAAAAGGCGCATCAGTTCGGCGATCGCCAGTGCGGGATGGGTATCGTTTAATTGCACTACATATTTATCGTGGAAGTGGCGCAGATCGAGATTTTTCTGGCGATAGATCCGAATCATGTCTTGGAGGGTGCAAGACACCAGGAAATATTGCTGCTCTAGCCGCAGTTCTTTACCTTGGATGGGTTCATCGTTGGGGTAGAGAATTTTGGTGATGTTTTCAGACACCATTTTCTCTTGCACAGCCCCGTAGTAGTCCCCCACATTAAAGGCTTGAAAGTCAAAAGATTCAGTTGCTTCAGCGGTCCACAACCGCAGCATATTAGCCGTGTTAACCTGATAGCCCAAGATGGGGGTGTCATAGGCCACACCTCGGATGACGCGATCGGGCACCCAGCGCACCCGGTAATGTCCAGCGGCATCTTGATAGCCTTCGGTATGGCCCCCAAATTGCACATTCATGCAGATTTGGGGACGGTGAATTTCCCATGGATTCCCTAAATGCAGCCATTTGTCGGCAACTTCTACTTGCCATCCGTCTCGAATTTCTTGGTCAAAAATGCCAAATTCGTATCGAATGCCATAGCCGATCGACGGGACTTCTAACGTCGCCATCGAGTCTAGATAACACGCGGCCAAACGCCCCAACCCGCCATTGCCTAGCCCAGGTTCTTCTTCCTGTTCCATGAGCTCGGCTAAGTTGAGCCCGAGTTCTGTTACGGCTTGCTGAATTTGATCGGTAATGCCCAAACTGAGCAGGTTATTCCCCAGCTGTGGCCCCAACAAAAATTCGGCCGATAGATAGCAAACGGTGCGACTGGTTTCGTGGAGATAGGTTTGGGCCGTGTTCAGCCAGTGGCGCAGGAGGCGATCGCGCACGGTGTAGGCTAAGGCCATGTAATAGTCGTGGGGAGTGGCGACCTCCGCAAATTTAGCCTGGATGTAGCACAGGTTATCTAAGATGGCTCGCTTTAGGGTTTCGACACTGATGCCCGTGCGGTCATCTTCGATTAGGGGCGACGGCGACTGGGGAGTAGGTGACATAGGCTGAATCCTGCTATGGGGCGATTATAGCTACACCGCAGACCAACCGGATGAAATCGCAATATGAATTGAACTCCTGATCCACGCCCCCATCGAATGCGTCTTTGATGCCACCATCAACTGCCAAAATTTACCGCAGTTTTTTACCGGCTATAGGGCCATCCCAGCGATTGTTATACCAATTCTTTATGAAGATGCGCTAAATCTATGCCCCCCTGTTCCCTTGCCAAGGGGGACGGCGACAGCCGGGGGTAAATAAGGCGCAGCCTCATATAAAAACGGTATTACTTCTCAGTCGGAAAACTTCCGAGATAATATCTCGCCATCTGCTTCCGCAATCCGCAAATAGGAAAGTGCAAGATTTACCGATGGAGAAAGGAAGTAAGAGCGTCCTAAACTCTCTCTCCCGTTCCGAGAGAGGAATTTAGCATACGTGAGGTTCAACGCAAATTTTAGATCAGTTGATGGTGATTTTAGATTTGCCTAGGCTCAGAAATGCTTCCACCATCTGCGCTGGCGTATGCTGAGGCGCTGCACTAGAGGCCACCGTCTGCGAATTGGGCGCACTAGCCAAGACATAAAGGGCGGCGGTGATCACGGCTGCTTGCAGCATTCTATTGTTCATGGCCAACCTCCCTTTAATCGTAAGCTCTAAGTTTTAACGGTACGCTGACGACAGCGGCGGTCACCTCACCCGGCGGCATGGTTTGATCGGGTGAGCGCAGATCTCGATCTGTTTTGCGGCAATTACGGCTGTAATTACTGCGGCAATGACCAATGCTCAATAACCAATAACCAATGACCAGTTTGGGATGGTTGAGAAGACGCGATCGCCCCTCGCTGATCCACACGAAACAGCCTACAACTGTCGTTCGTACCTTACTACTTACGATATACCTGTGAATCCACCCGGACTAACCGTAAATTCACCCGGATTCACTGCTGGCAAATAAAATACGCATGGAATATGCACGGAATATGCACGGAATATGCGTTACGTTGAGGTCGCGGGCAAGATGCCCGCACCCCACCGATGATTGCACGTGGGAAACGCCGCTCCTTACACCAGCGCCAGTTGGGGCAGTTTCTCGCCTGCGGTGGGCACCGTGCGACCAACGGCAGTGGCGATCGCCCCCAAACTGTGGACGAGATCAACCATGGCATCCAGGGATAGGGTTTGCCGCGCATCCGATACCGACTCGTCGGGGGTGGGATGACACTCGACCATAATGCCGTCCGCACCAGCGGCGATCGCAGCGCGGGCCAGATCGGCGACCAATTCGCGTTTGCCGGTAGCATGGCTGGGGTCAACAATCACCGGCAGGTGGGTGAGCTGTTTGAGGGCAACGACGGCTCCCAAATCCAAAACATTGCGGGTGTGGCTATCGAAGCTGCGGATGCCGCGTTCGCACAAAATCACATTGGGGTTGCCGTGGCTGAGGATATATTCGGCAGCCATGACCCACTCTTCGAGGGTGGCCGATAGCCCCCGCTTGAGCACAATGGGCTTATGGGTGCGGCCGAGGGCTTTGAGCAGGTCGAAGTTTTGCATATTGCGGCTGCCGACCTGCAACACGTCCGCATAGGCCGTAATTTCCTCAATTTGAGAAATGGCCATAACTTCGGTAATTACGGGCAAACCGTAGCGATCGCGAATGGCCGCCAGAATTTTGAGACCCTCAATGCCCAACCCTTGGAAGTCGTAGGGAGAAGTGCGCGGCTTGTAAACGCCACCCCGCAGCGCTTGCACAGGAGCTGTCGCCACCCGACTGGCGATCGCTTCCATTTGCGCCTGGCTTTCGACCGAGCATGGCCCACCCACGATCAGCAGCGATTGGCCACCCACCGTGATGTGATCAGACAAGCGAATTTCGGTGGTATGGGAAGGGCTGGTTTTGAGGGTCAGTTTTGCCTTTTGCACGAGAGTCTCCTGGGGTAATGGTGGGTTAAGTGCGAAATGAGAAGAAACAACAGAGGTCAGCGATCAACAAGTCAGCCAGTAAAAAGATTTTGAAACTAAAAAACCCGGTGCCCCTAAGGGTTCCGGGTTTTTCGCTGCAGCGCACGACGACTTTACCCGGAACGTTTCCTGGCCCAAAAGTAAAATCCAAAAAAGAAGCAAGCGGGGTGCGTCATGGTGCAGAGAGTAGCTAAAACAAACTAGGAAGGCAGATTGCAATAAAGATTGGGTCGGCTAAACCAAATCGCGCTAAATAAAACAAAAACCGCAGAGTCGATTCTGCGGTTCACCTTGAGATGCCATGCAACGATGGACTCACCCCCGGTGAACCTGGATAAACCAAAAGCTAAATCGATAGGAAGCGCTGATCATGGCTTGGGTCGAACAATTACATTTCGTATACTGCTAACCGTAACAAACAGATCAAAATTTAGTCAAGTACCCGATAGGGGGTATTGGTCATCCGGGGTGAGATGGTGCGGATTGGGGATGAAATAATTCCTATTAGTCCAGTTTTCGGTCAGGGCGCACCGCAATGCGCCCTGACCCCAGAATTTTAGGCTCCTCAATCCATGCGCCTCACTTTAGGACATGGGTATCGGTTAGTACGGCCAAGTCCAGTTGACGACATCGGGCTTGTCGATGCCGTGCTCATAGGCATAGTGGCGGCATTCGATTTGCATGTTCTTGAAGCTTTCCTTGGCGTGGGCTCCGGCCACTTGCAGAGCGGGGACGCGATCGATCACGTCGATCGCCAAACTAAAGCGATCGATTTGGTTGTTGATCGCCAGTTCCAGCGGCGTGTTGATGTTGCCTTTTTCTTTATAGCCGCGCACGTGCATGTTGGCATGGTTGGTGCGGCGATAGGCCAGGCGATGCACCAGCCAGGGATAGCCGTGGAAATTGAAGATCACGGGTTTATTTTTGGTAAACAGGCTATCAAAGTCGCGATCGCTCAACCCATGGGGGTGCTCACTCGCAGGCTGTAGCCGGAATAAATCGACCACATTAATAAACCGAATTTTCAGGTCAGGAAACGCCTCGCGCAGCAGCGCTGTCGCCGCCAAGGCCTCTTGGGTAGGAATATCCCCCGCGCAGGCCATGACCACATCGGGTTCGCTGCCCAGATCATTGCTGGCCCAGTCCCAGATGCCGATCCCCTTGGTGCAGTGTTTCACCGCCTCATCCATGGTCATGTACTGCAAGTGGGCTTGCTTGTCAGAAACAATCACGTTGATGTAGTTTTCACTCTTGAGGCAGTGCTCGGTCACTGACAGCAGCGAGTTGACATCCGGCGGCAGGTAGATCCGCGTCACCGTCGGGCTTTTATTCACCACGAGGTCAATAAAGCCCGGATCTTGGTGGGTAAAGCCATTGTGGTCTTGCCGCCACACCGTCGAGGTAATCAGCAAGTTGAGCGACGCAATGTTTTCGCGCCACGACAGGTGATTGCAAATGTCGAGCCACTTGGCATGCTGGTTAAACATCGAGTCGATCACATGCACAAACGCTTCATAGCTGGAAAAGAAGCCGTGTCGCCCGGTCAGCAGATAGCCTTCTAGCCAGCCCTCTAGGGTGTGTTCGCTGAGCATTTCCATAACGCGGCCGTCGGTGGCCAGTTCGCCGCCATCGTCGTCTTCAGAAAAGTAGTCGGCAATCCAAAACTTCTTCGAGACTTCGTAGACCGCATTGAGTTTATTAGAGGTGGTTTCGTCGGGGCCAAACACCCGGAAGTTATCGGGATTAAGCCGCATCAAATCGCGCAGAAACGCACCGAGGGGTTTGGTATTTTCCACTTCAATCTGGGCGGGTTTGGGCAAATCGACGCCGTACTGCCGAAAATCGGGCAGCCTCAGCGATTTTTTGAGCACGCCGCCGTTGGCGTGGGGGTTGGCGCTCATGCGACGAATGCCGGTGGGGGCCAGATCCTTAAGTTCGGGGATCAGCGTGCCCTTGGCGTCAAACAGCTCCTCGGGTTTATAGCTCCGCATCCACTCTTCAAGCTGCCGCAGGTGGTCGGGGTTATGGTTCATTCCCGCTAGCGGCACCTGGTGCGCCCGCCATGATCCTTCCACCTTGTGTCCATCGACCTCCGTTGGCCCTGTCCACCCCTTGGG
>DATNOW010000104.1:0-2472 GCA_036703515.1 Chroococcidiopsis sp. | reverse complement strand
GCAGAACTGCCGCGCTATCTGCCTGGTATTGACCAGGTGGAGTGGCTGATCATCAATGATGGCAGCACCGATCGCACCGTGGATGTGGCCTTGGCCCACGGCGTCGACCACATCGTTAACTTTGACTACAACCGGGGCTTGGCGAAAGCTTTTATGGCGGGGCTAGAGGCCTGTGTCAAACACGGTCCCGATATCATCGTCAACACCGACGCCGACAACCAATACTGTGCAGCAGATATTCCGCTGCTGATTGAGCCAATTTTGCAGGGGCGGGCGGAAATCGTGATCGGGGCGCGGCCGATCCTCAAAATTCCCCATTTTTCGCCTGTCAAAAAGCTATTGCAGCGCCTTGGTAGCGGGCTCGTGCGGCTGGTCAGCGGCACCGATATTCAAGATGCCCCCAGCGGATTTCGGGCCATTAGTCGCGATGCGGCGATGCGGCTAAACGTTTTCAGTGAATATACTTACACCCTCGAAACCATCATCCAAGCTGGGCAAAAGGGGATGGCGGTAACTTCGGTGCCGATCCGCACCAACGGTTATTTGCGCCCATCGCGGTTGGTCAAAAGCAACTTTAACTATGTTCGCCGCTCGACCCTGACCATCCTGCGGATTTTTATGACCTATAAGCCGCTGCGCTTTTTTACCCTGCTGGGCAGCGTGCCGATTGGGTTGGGGGTGCTGCTGTGCATTCGCTGGCTGATTTACTTTTTCATTCAGGGAACTGTGCGATCGCGAGTGCCCAGCTTGATTTTGGCCGCAATCCTAATCTTGATTGGGGTGCAAATGCTGATCTTGGGGCTGGCAGCCGATCTGATGGCCGTCAACCGCAAGCTGCTCGAAGACATTCAACTGCGGCTGCGGCGCTCAGAGGCCAATGCAGCCAAGGCCAAAGGAGCGATCGCCGACCCCCCAACGCCCGAAATTCCTCAACGGCTGCGCTGATGGCATAGCCCAAGCCCCCTGCCCCAAAATACCCCGTCCCCCTTTACCCCTTACGGGAGTCTCATAGCGGGCAAGATGCCCGCACCACGGTTTTCACCCTTTACCCTTTACCCTTCTCCTTTTTCTAAGCATCTCATCGCAGGCAAGATGCCTGCCACCACGTCCCCCGACCCACCCTCCCCGGCTGGTGAGCTTGTCGAACCACTCCCTCTCCTCCTTCCGCATGACTAGAGATCTGTTTGCCCGTGAGGCGATCGCCCAAATACCCAAGCTTCTGACCCTGCTCGATCGCAACCCCCACAGCCCCACCTATGGCTGCTTTGATCGCAACTTTTGGCATTACAAAATCATCGATTTCCCCAGCGGCATGGCCCAGGAGTTTGTCTACCCCTTGGCCCTGGCCTACGACATCGATATCCCCGATAACCCCTGTTTTCGCCAGCCTGCGGTGCGCGATTGGGTGGAGGCGGGCATTCTCTACGCCGCCCGCAGTGCACACCCCGACGGGTCGTGCGACGACTACTTTCCGTTTGAGCGGGCCGGTGGGGCGGCGGCCTTTTCGCTGCTGGCCTGTCTCGACAGCTATGGGCGGTTAGAGCTAGACAACCCAGAGGCGCTGCGTTTTTTTGAACGGCGTGCCGACTGGCTAGCCCACCACAACGAAAGCGGACGGCTGACCAACCACCAAGCGCTGATTGTGCTGTGTTTGCAGTTGGCGTCGCAGCTATTGCATACCTCAAAGTGGGAAGAGGCGATCGCCCAGCGTTTAGAGCGAGTGCTGGCCTGGCAAAACCCAGAGGGCTGGTTTCAAGAATATGAAGGCTGCGATCCGGGCTATCACACCCTGACGATCGCCTGCCTAGCGCGGTTTTACCGGCTGCGTCCCTCGACGCGGCTGAAGGATGCGATCGCTAGAGCGGTAGTCTTAGCCGAACACTTCATCCATCCCGATGGCTCCTACGGCGGCGAATATAGCAGCCGCAACACCTACAACTTTTTTCCCCACGGGTTTGAGCTTGTCGGGCAGTGGATGCCAGAAGCGCTGAGCATTAACGATCGGTTTTTGGTCGGCCTGGCCAACGGTCGCGCCCCCTGCTATGCCGACGACCACATCATCGGGCACCATACCTGGAACTACCTGCTGACCTGGTATGACTTTGTCCGCGATCGCCCCCCCACGCGCCCCCGACCTACCGGGCGACTGCATCTGCCAGAAGCGGGCATGGTAATCGACCGCCGAGACACCACCGAGCTATATTTGGCCCTCAATAAAGGCGGCGTGTTTAAGCTATTTCGCGATGGGCAGCTGATTGCCTCCGATACCCAGTTTTCGGTGCAGGTGACGCAGGGGGGCAAGCGCAAAAATGCCGTCGGGCATCTGGTCGCCCCCTATGCCATCAATCTGGGGGAAGACGCGATCGCCATCTCCGGCAGCCTGGGCTGGGCCAAACAAAAGCAAATGACCCCAGTGAATTTGATCATTTTGCGGCTGGTAATGTTCACAGTCGGGCGATTTTTCCCCAACCT
>DATNOW010000103.1:0-8430 GCA_036703515.1 Chroococcidiopsis sp. | reverse complement strand
CGCACGTCCTCCACAATGGCTCACCCGATCGGGTGAATGTCGGCGTTGGGGAAACGCAAAAGCTGTTTTAGATTGGGTTTTGGGATTTGGTTTTTGGATTGAAGATAATCCTACCTGTCGTCGTTAGCGTCTTCGTCCAGCGCTTCTAGGCTGGGGCGGGCGGCGATCGCCAGCGGTAGGGTGAGCCAGAAAGTAGAGCCTTCTCCCGGCGCGCTGATTACCCCGATTTGCCCACCGTGGGCGGTGATAATTTGACGGCAGAGGTAGAGCCCTAGCCCAATCCCAGTTGAGTGTCGCGATCGCTTGCTGCCGCGCGAATAGCGCTCAAAAATACGGCTGCTAACTTCGGGAGCCATGCCCACGCCATCGTCGCCCAGCGTCATCCGAATCAGGTCGGCCTCGACGGTGGCATTAACCGTGATGTTGACCCCCGGTGGGTTGTGGTTGAGGGCATTGGTGATCAGATTTTCAAAGACGCGCCGCAGTTGCACCGGGTCGGCGTTGACTAGGGGCAGATCGGTGGGGACAAAATTGGCCAGCGTCGCCTGATTTTTGTCGACCAAGGGTTCAATGTCTTCGACGATCACCTGGGTCAACAGCCCCAACTGCACCAGTTCGTAATTTAAAATCACGCCACGGGTTTCGCTGGAATAGGCTTGCAAAAAGGAATTGATCAGGTTGAGCTGATGCCCGGTGCTTTGCACCATTCGTTCTAAAATCGAACGGCTGACGGGGATCGTTTCGCTGCCTTGGTTGAGCAGGTTGTTCATCACCAGTGAAATGCCCATCACGGGCGTGCGCAGATCGTGGGAGAAGGCGTTCAAAAACTCGTCTTTGAGCTGGTTGAGTTCTTGCAGTTCTTCCATTTTTTGTTGCAGTTGGGCGGTGCGTTCGGCCACCTGCTGCTCTAGCCCTTCGTTGAGGTCGCGCACTTGTTGGTAAAGCTGGGCCTGCTGAATGGCGATCGCCACCTGGGTGGCCAGTCGTTCCATCAGCTGAATATCGAGGGCTGCCCAGTCGCGGGGGCCGGAGCATTGGTGGGCCACCAGCGCCCCAAACAAGCGCCCCTCTAAAATAATCGGCACCCCCAGGCTGGCGCGGGTGTGGTAGCGGCGATAGGATGCTTGGGCAAAGGGGGGCAGGGGCGACTGTTGGGCATCGTTGACGACGAGGCAACCGCCGGCATAGACGACTTTCATTTCTTCGTAGGCGGCGGCGTCAATCTCCCAGTCGCTGACCGAGGGCACGCGGGGATCACGCGACTCTGCGGCAATGCCGCCCGTGGGGCGATCGGTAAACTGTCCGATAAACACCCGATCGGCGTGGAGCAACTGCCGGACTTCATCGACAGTGGTTTGCAAAATTTGGGTTAAATCGAGGGACTGCCGCACCCGCAGCGCTGTTTCACCCAGCAGGCGATCGCGCTCGGTGGCTTCCCACAGTTTTTGCTCTGCCTGTTTGCGCTCGGTAATATCAATCACCGTTGCCAGAATGCAGGGCTGATCGCCAATGCTGACTAACTCGGCCGAAAACAGCGTTGTGATGATCGTTCCCGATTTCATCCGAAATAGGGTTTCGATGTTGCGCACCCGCCCCTCTTGCTGCAAAGTCTGCACCATGCGATCGCGATCGGCAGCATTGGCCCACAGATTCAGCTCGTTGGTCTGTTTGCCAATCACCTGATCGCGCTGGTAGCCTGAGGTTTGCAAAAAGCTGTCGTTGACTTCAATAATGCGCCCCGTCTCAACGGTCGAGAGGGTCATGGGCACGGGGCTGGCCTGAAACGTTTTGGCAAATTTCTCTTCAGAGAGTTGCAGCGCCCGTTCAGACCGTTTGCGCTCGGTAATGTCCCGCACAATCGCGACCACTTCATCGTCGCCCGACACCACCACCCGCGCTTCGTAATCTCTAACCACCGCTTCTACACCAGACTCTGGACTGTTGCTAGGGCTAAAGCGTTGATACAGCCGAGTGGCCTGCGTATTGTTGGCAAACCGCAGTTGATATTCAAAGCGCTGCATGACACCAGTTTCGAGGGCCTGATGAATGTAATACATCCGCTGGGTGGCGAGGTCGGGGGGCAGCACGTCATAAACAGTTTTGCCGAGCAAGTTGGGCGCGGGGACGAGGGTGCTGTTATCGTCTTCGGATTTGCAGTCGAGATAGGTGCCGTCGCGGTGGATGCGGAACATCAAGTCGGGGATCGCGTTGACGAGGGCGCTGTTGCGGGCCTCACTCTGACGAATGGCGGCTTCTGAGCGCTTGCGTTCGGTGATATCGCGAATGCTGGCGACGCGCACCATTCGCCCGCTGTAGTGGATAGCCTTAGAGGAGACGGCCGCGATAAACTGTGAGCCGTCTTTGCGTTTGCAGATCGCTTCGTAGGCATAGGGCTGTTCGGGGCTAGGCAGCGATCGCCACAGATGCAGCACGGTTTCGAGAGACTCATCGGCCACAATCGCCAGGGTCGATAGCCCAATTAGCTCATTGGTGGAATAGCCCAGCAGCGCTTCGGCGGCGGGGTTGACATCCAAAATGTGCTCAAAATTGTGGAAAATCACCGCTTCAAAGGTGGCTTCAAAAAATCGCTGTAGCCGTTCTTCGCTGGCCCGCAGCTTGGCCGCCGACTGCTTGCGCTCCGTTACATCCTGCACAATCCACAGCACTTCGTCTTGCCCGCTGACCACCAGCCGCGCTTCATAGGCGCGGGTTTCGTGGGCTTCGGTCAGCTGGTATTCGCAGGTTTGCAGTTCGCCGGTAGCCAGGGTTTTGGCAATGGTTTCCAGGCACAGCGCGGCGACGGCAGGCGGCAGCAAGTCGTGAACCGATCGCCCCACGATCAGCTCCGGTGGAATCCGGCCGGTGGCGTTGTTGCCCTTGCAGTCGAGATAATGCCCGTCGCGGCTGATGCGAAACATCAGGTCGGGGCTAGCGTCAAGCATGGCCTTATAGCGGGCATCGCTGAGGCGGCGCTCTTCTTCAATTTGCTTGCGCTCGGTGATGTCGACAAACACCCCGTCCCACAGCAGATCGCCGTTGGGCTGAAATTCGGGGCGCGAAAACCCTTGAATCCACTTGACTGCACCCGATGGCGTGATAATCCGCCCTTCCCAGTTCCAGGGTTGGCCGGTGCGGGCGGAGGTCTCTACCGATTGCTCAAAGTGGGGGCGATCGTCGGGGTGACACAGTTCCCACAGCAGGCTGCTGCCTCCTTCAAGCTGCTCTGGCTCTAGTCCTAAAATCTCACGGCAGCCCGAGCTGGCGTAGAGCACCTGCCGCGTACCGTCGACCCGTCGCAAAAATTGATAGATCATGCCGGGGATATTGGCGGCGATCTTTTGCAGGTGCGATTGGCTTTCGAATAGGGCCGACTCGGCCCGCTGACGGGCGATCGCCCCCCCGAGGCTGGCTGCAACCATCTGTAAGGCCGCCGTTTCACTCGTCGTCCAGTGGCGATCGCGATGGCAGTCGTCAAACCCAATCACGCCCCATAGTTCGCCGTGGATCAAAATTGGCACGATCAGGATCGACTGAATATCTTGCACCACTAACAGCGCCCGTTCGTCATCAGGCAGGGTGTTGACAATGGCGCTAAACGGCCGACCCGCTTCTAGGGTCTCATGCCAGCGCTCTAACCCACTGTTGATATAGGTGAGGTTTTGCAAGGCGAGGTTGTCGAGCTGTGGCGTGATCCCCGTGCCTACCCACTCAAACCGCTGGCTGGCCGCAGGTTCGCCTGTGGTGGGATGGGGATGCACTTCGAATATGTAGACCCGATCGGCCCCCGTTCGCTGCCCGAGGGTGGCCAGCGCTTGCTGGATGGCTTGGGTGTAGTCGTCGCTCATCAAGAGCTGGGCGTTGGCTTCTGCAATGCCGCGCAGCAGTTCAGAGTGATCTGCCCCGTTGCTGGCGGTGCTGGGATGCATGGGGCTAGCGCTGGCAAAAGCAGTTGTGCCCTCGCCCGATGTGCATGGCGATCGCCCATCTTCTGGCTCCAAGGCAAGCCCTAGTAAGTGTTGCAGCCGCGTGAATGCGGCATCATCTTTGCAGCAATCCCGCAAAGCGTTGAGGCGATCGGCAGAAAAAAGCATTTCGTTTGTGTAGAGGGCGCTACCGCACCGTAGCCTTAGGCTATTTATGCCATCAAAATGCATCAGGCTAGCGTTACTTAATCATAAAAATAGCTTAGGAACAATCCGGGGTGGGGGCTAAGGTGACGACTCGATCGATTCCCATCGACCGTTCCATAAATTTTAGGTTTTATTAAGCGGCAGACCCAATTTGCTCTTGTTATGATCTTGGCCGGCTTGGATGCTATTGCATGGATGATAACGGATTGTTTGTTAGCGTTCATTGCGATGCTGCACCTCAAGCGCAAAGCGCTATAACGTCCACTAGACAAGCAGGAAGTCGATATGGCAACTACAGCAGTGCTGGAATTCATGCAAAAAACCGCCGATGATGAAGCGTTGCGCGCGCAGCTAGAGGCGTTGCTGGGGGTGGGGGATGGCAATATCAGCAGTGAGGCTGAGCTAGATCCCGCCGAAACCGAGGCGCTGAAGGGCGATCGCGCTCCTGTGGTGGCTCAGTTTGCGGCCGAAAATGGCTATCCTTTTTCACCCGACGAGCTAATTGCAGTTGTGGATGCGTTCCAAAAACATCAGGCCGGTGAAATGTCAGATGCAGATTTTGCTGCATTGGTGGGGGTGGTTTATGATACCAGCCCTGCGGCTGCGGGTTTAGCCCCGACCACCAAGCTCAAAAAGTGGTTCCTCAAAACCTACCTAGGTGTGGATGCTTAGATCGCCTCTGCCGTGGAGTAGATAAACTCTCCTAGGATGCCTAAAAAGGGGATAGCGCACAGCGCTGTCCCCTTTTTAGATGGAACCGATAATTAATGGGAGCTGCTGGCAAACAAAAAGCACGAACGATCGTTTTATTAATGTGCTATAACAGCAATGGGCGATCGCTCCCGATTCCCGTCTTCTGCTTTCTTGGTTTTTGTCTGCTTCTATTCAACCCCTAGTGTTCTATCTGCCCCAGCGCCATGGAAAAAATAGTGCTTGAGCTGCCCGTTCACGCGTTTAACATCGACTACAACGGCCACGTCAACAATGCGGTTTACCATCAGTGGATGGAGATTGGCGTAACGCGTTTTTTTGAGACCATTGGCCTGCCGCTGACGGCCCTGCGGCAGCAGGGCGTGGCCCCTGTGCTGGCTGAAACCCGCATCACCTACCGGCAGCCGATTTACTATGGCGAGAGCGTCCGGCTAGAAATGTGGCTGTCGAAGCTGTCGGGCATTTACTGCATGATGGAATTTCGCTTTTTTAAACCCGACCAGGCGATCGCCGCCATTGGGCAGCAAAAGGGTGTTTTCATCAACCGCGCCACGGCCCGCCCGGCCCGCCTCAGCACCGACCAACACCATCAATTTGCCCGGTTTCTCCATCCCGAGCCGCCTGCTCCGTCGTCGTCTCCCGCTTTGGCTGCCCCCGTTGCCCTCACTCACCATGACCCCGCCTGAACCGACAACCGCTGCCCCTGCCCCTCCTGCCCGTCGCCGCCGCGCCCAGGGCGAAAAAACCTATCGGGCGATTTTGGCGGCTGCCGTAGACATTGCCTCGGTTGAAGGGCTAGAGGGGCTGTCAATCGGTCGGTTGGCGGCAGAGTTGGGGATGAGCAAGAGCGGCCTGTTTGCCCACTTTGGCTCCAAGGAAGACTTGCAGCTCAAAACCATCGATGCGGCTCGGGTGCGGTTTAATACTGAGGTGGTGAAGCCAGCGCTGACGGCTCCAGCAGGGATTGAGCGGCTGTTGGCGCTGTGTGAGGCGTGGTTTTCCTATGGCGATCGCAAAGTGTTTCGGGGCGGCTGTTTCTTTGCGGCGGCTACCCTAGAGTTTGACGGTCGGCCGGGCCAAGTGCGCGATCGCCTGGCCCAAGCCATGCAGCACTGGCTGGCGTTTCTGGCGCGACTGATTCGCCAAGCCCAAGAGCGCGGTGAACTCGACCCCGACATTGACCCTGAGCAGTTGGCCTTTGAGCTGCACTCGCTGTTTTGGGGAGCCAACTGGATGCTGCAACTCTACGACCACTCCAACGCCATTCAGCACGCCAAAACTGCGATTCAGGAACGGCTCAACCGCCTGCGCCGCTAGCGTGGTGCCCGGTGGCGGGAGGGCTGGGCGATTAACCCATGCTTTCCATCACCGGATGGAAGAAAAACGTCAGCCCGATGATCGCGTAGGTGGCCAGCAGCAGCGTGCCCTCTAGCCAGTTTGACTTGCCATCTGAGCTAATCGAGTTGGCAATCAGCACCGCTACGGCAACCGACACCAGCTCAAACGGGTTGAAATTTAAATCCATCGGCTGCCCAATAAACCATCCGACCAGCACCAGCACCGGCGCGACAAACAGGGCAATTTGCAGGCTCGACCCGACGGCCACCGAGACTGCCAGATCCATCTTGTTTTTGATCGCCACTACAACGGCGGTGGCGTGTTCGGCCGCATTGCCAATGATGGGCAGCAAAATCACCCCGGTAAACAGCTCGGTTAGCCCCAGTTTCACCGTCGCTTCTTCGAGGGTGCTGACCAGCAGCTCTGACTCGATCGCCACCAAAATGGTCGCCACCAGCAATACCCCCGTCCATAGCCAAATGTTGGGTTTGGCGGTGAGGTGGTCTTCTTGGGCCATCTCTTGCAGGTCAGCCTCACTCAACTCGCAGAGATAGGAGTGGGTTTTCATCGAAAACACCAGCGTCAAACCATAGACCGCAATCAGCACCACCGCCACCGCCACCGACAGCTTTTGAATGGTGTCCGCGCTGACCCCGGTAGACGTAAAGTTCATCGCGGTGGGCAACAGCATGGCGATCACAGCCAGGTTCATCGAAGACGCATTCATCCGCGCCACAATCGGCTGAAAATCTTGCTCTTTGTAGCGCAACCCGCCCAAAAACATCGACAGCCCCATGACCAGCAGCAAATTGCCAATAATCGAACCGGTCAAGCTGGCTTTGACCACATTGATCAGCCCAGCCTTGAGGGCAATCAGAGCAATAATCAGCTCGGTGGCGTTGCCAAAGGTGGCATTGAGCAATCCCCCCAGGGTGGAGCCCACGACGGCCGCAATTTCTTCGGTGGCCGTACCCATCCAGGCCGCTAGGGGCAAGATGGCCAAACTTGCGGTAATGAAGACAATCAGCGGGCTCCAGCCGAGGGCGTGCCCCCCGATCGAAATCGGAATGAAGATGAGCAGGATGCTGAAAATGATGCTTTTAGTGGTCATGCCAATTAGGGGTGAGCGTGCCGGTAATAGCGGTGTGGAAAGGCTAGCAAGTTGATAATCGCAGCAATTGGGGGCAATTTTGTAGTCAGTTTAGAGGAAAGCGATCGGGTCTGCGTCCTAAATATTCCTGAATATTCAGGAGGCGGCATCGATGCGGTCTAAATTTAGACTAAATTTTTAGACTAAATTTTTAGACTAATTTTCGGACTATTTTTTGGAATAAATGTATAAGGCGGATGTCTATAAGTGCCTCTGCTCACCGACGATCGCCCGCCTGCGAAGCGCCAAATTTGCCCTAATTTGAGCCGCGATCGCCCCAATTGTTGAGTTTTGAAACATAAAATGGACATTTTGCTGCCCTGTCCCGAGCGGTGATCGAGTCCCTCGACAAGTCCTCTAAACCCCCGTGAAATCCGCACCTCAGGGATGATCCATTCGTTGTGTGGTTTTGTCTAGATCAGCGCTTTATCAAGGTTTGACGATTTTCCTAGCTACATTCCCCAAATCTAGATGCTAAAATAGCGAGCGAGATAAGTATTCGGTTGCAGCGTTTGTTCCTAGTATTGACGGGTTTTTCGCGTTTTGTATTGGCAGGCTTCTCTCCGAAATCCCATTCTCTACACACCTCTGATTTTGGAGACTCTTTATGTCGATTTACGTAGGTAACCTGTCCTATCAGGTTACAGAAGAAGACTTGACCGCAGTGTTCGCTGAGTATGGCTCAGTTCGCCGCGTTCAACTTCCTTCTGATCGGGAAACCGGTCGGATGCGTGGCTTTGGGTTCGTTGAAATGAACACCGAAGCAGAAGAAGCTGCCGCCATTGAAGCGTTGGATGGCGCTGAGTGGATGGGTCGCGACCTCAAAGTTAATAAAGCGAAGCCCCGTGAAGATCGCGGCAATTCGTTTGGTGGTGGCGGCGGTCGTCGCAGCAACAACTTCTCTCGCAACTACTAAATTATCGGTAGTCAGACAATTGCATGATGGTTCATTGGGCTGTCGTCAATCTGTCGAGAGAATAACAGAGTTTTCATAGTCGAAGCATGACTTGCTTCAATTGTTTTCAGCTATTGAAGTTAAGATAACTCTATTAATACGAATAATGGGTTGGGCGATCGCCCAACCCATTTTTGTGTGGATTA
>DATNOW010000102.1:0-2055 GCA_036703515.1 Chroococcidiopsis sp. | reverse complement strand
ATCGCGGCTTCGCCCTTGCCGCGCAGCAGATCCATAATTTCGTCTTTGTAAGCCTGAAACTTGGGCTGGCGCTTGATCTGATAGTCGCGTTGATCGGGCAGATCGATAATCACTTCGCGCTGCACTGTACCGGGATGGGCCGACAGCACGTACACCCGCTGGGCCAAAAACACGGCCTCCTCGACATCGTGGGTGATCATAAAAATGCTGGTCTGGGTGCGCCGCCACACGTCTAGCAAAAATTGCTGCATGGTTTCTTTGGTCTGCACATCCAGCGCCCCAAAGGGTTCGTCCATCAGCAAAATTTTGGGCTGGGAGGCCAAAGCACGGGCGATCGCCACCCGTTGCTTCATCCCGCCCGATAGCTCTTTGGGCAAAGCCTTAGCAAATTTCGTTAAACCCACCACCTCTAAGTAATAGGCGGCGCGCTGCTTGCGCTCGGCTGAACCCACCCCCTGGAGCTTGAGCCCAAAGCCGACATTATCTGTCACCGTCATCCACGGATAGAGCGTGTAGCTCTGAAACACCATACCCCGATCGGCCCCGGGCCCCGTCACCCGCACTCCATCCACCAAAATTTCACCCGTCGTAGGGCGATCGAGCCCGGCCACCAGCCGCAGCAGCGTAGATTTCCCCGATCCCGATGCCCCCACCGCGCAGACAAACTCCCCACCTTCGACATGCAGGTTGATGTCTTTGAGCGCAGTCAGAGCCCCAGTGCGGGTGGGGAACAGCTTATCGAGATTGTTAACTTCGAGGTGCATGGCAGTAAGGGAAACGCAAGGGTAAAGGGCTAGCGATTTCGAGGAAAACTATGGCAACACTCAGTGAAGTGTGAAAGTCTGTGGGGCAGGCGTCTCGCCTGCACGGGCAAGATACCCATTCCACGTTCATCAATCAATTCGGATTGCTAGTGCATGGCTTAGTTTGACCACCGGCACGACAGCCGCAGCGCGAGACGAAACAGTAAATCGATCGATAAACCAATCAGGCCAATCACAATTAATCCGGCAAAAATCTCGTCGGTTTTGAGAAATCGCTGGGCAAGGCTGATGCGTTTGCCCAAACCCTCGTTGGCGGCTACTAGTTCCGCCACAATCACCAAGTTCCACGAAGCGGCCATATTGACCCGACAGGCATCGAGGATGCTGGGCAAAATCGACGGAAAAATCACCTGCAATAAGACCTGAAGCCGCCGCCCGCCTAGGGTATAGGTGGTTTCAATCAGCTCCTTGGGGACAAACTTGACGGCATCCATCACCATCAAGGTGTTAAAAAACAGCGTGCCGATAAAAATCAGCAGAATTTTCGGGGTTTCGCCGAGCCCAAAATAGAGCAGCAGCAGGGGGATAAAGGCCGGCGCGGGCATGTAGCGAATAATCCCAATAATCGGTTCCAGCAGGGCGCGGATGCTGGAAAAGGTGCCCATCAGCGCGCCGAGGGGAATCGAAATCAGGGCCGCCAAGAAAAAGCCGCTTAATACCCGAAATAGGCTAAAGGCAATATCGCCCGGCAAAATGCCATCGTTCCAGAGTCGCTGCAAAGCCGCTAGGGTTTTGCCCGGCGTGGGCAGCAGATAATCGGGCTGGACGATGCCGGCTGAAGACACGACCCACCATAGGGTGACCGGCACCACGATCGACAGGACGATCAGCACCGTGGCCAAACGCCGAGGAATGGCCTCGCCAATGCGCCAAAACACAGTAGGCGGAAGCATCTTGGGGATGCGGTCGGCAGGTGGTAGCGGGGAATCAGCAGATTGGGTCATGGCGATCGCCTTGAGTAGTCGCTTGAGTGGTTTTAAGAGCAGTCGTGAGAGCTAACGTGAAACCATCTACCAAGACTGACGCCCCTGGGCGTCAGTCTTGGATGTTTTAGACCGTTGGGTTAGGTCTAGGCTTTGGCCTTGGCCTCGGCGTAGGCTTTGACAAAGCGATCGTCAAACAGCTTGGTCAGGTCGGGGGGTTGGGTCGCAAACCCAGCCTTAACCAAAAACTGGCTGATTTGCTCAGCGGCATAGGGCAGCGACGACATATCGGTGCCGGGCTCTAGGGC
>DATNOW010000101.1:0-6098 GCA_036703515.1 Chroococcidiopsis sp. | reverse complement strand
AGAATGTACATCTCGTGAGCTTTTTAGGCAGCTTTTAGGATACTACAACCACGACTTACCCAAGGGTACCGTTGGAGATGCCCGCAGTCTTGCCTTTAAAGTTTTACGGGAGAGTCAGACTGAGGTTCTGATTATTGACGAAGCAGATCGCCTTAAAAGCAAGACGTATGCTGATGTTCGAGATATTTTTGACGCGCTGAAAATGGCCGTGATCTTGGTCGGAACAACTAAGCGGCTAGACCCAGCGGTGAAGGAAGACGAACAGGTTTACAATCGCTTTCGGTCAAATTATCGTATGGGCACCCTCCAAGGTAATCAGCTCAAGGAGATTGTTGGAGTTTGGGAACGCGATATTATCGCCCTACCGGTTCCATCTCATTTAACGACTGAACCGATGTTGAAGATTATCCGGCCTGCTGTGGGCAGTCCTCAGAGAGGTTACTACATAGGGCTAGTCGATATGGTACTGCGTGAAACTGCGATTCGATCCTTGGAGAAAGGGATGATGCACATTGATAAAGATATTCTCAAAGAAGTCGCTGAGGAATATCGATAATGGAGCCCTCATCAATTCCACCGTGGGTGTTTACGGTAGAACCCTGGGATGGCGAAAGCATAAGTCATTTTTTAGGGCGATTTCGTCGAGCCAATTATTCCTCTGTCAACGAAATAGGGCAGAAGACTGGTTTGGGAGCTGTTCTGGGTCGCTGGGAGAAATTTCGCTTCATTCCTCAGCCAAATCAGCAACAGCTAGCCGCTCTGGCTGAGGTTGTGCGACTAGATGTAGAGCAACTGATCCCCATGTTCCCAAACGGGGTGAGTATGAAGCATGAGCCGATGAGTTATCGTCAAATCTGGTGTATGAAGGAATATTAAGCGGCGTTCTTGCTGATATCTGTTTGTTGGTCTACTTGAATCCCATCTTTGAACTTGACTCCTTCAATCAGCTCCCCTAAACGCTTAAAGCCTCGAATTCGTAACCACCGCTTCTGCGCACTCTGCACCAACTTAAACACCAGAGACAGAATGCTGTCTTGTGAAACACAACCTCGTGTCTTATTTGTCCTCAAGCGTACGGTCGCAAAGGTCGATTCAATGGGATTGGTGGTGCGAATATGCACCCAATGCTCTGCCGGAAAATCATAGAACGCGAGCAGTGCGTCCCGATCCCTAGACAAGCACTCAACGGCCTTGGGATACTTGGCATCATAGGTTTTGATAAAACGCTCCATCGCTGTCTGCGCCTCATTTTTAGTCTCTGCCATGTAGATCTGATGGAGCGCTGATTTGGCGTTCGCCTGTAGGCTCTTGGGCAAGTTGTTGAGTACATTAGCAGTTTTATGCACCCAACACCGTTGGACACGAGTGGTGGGAAACACCTGGGCTAAGGCTTTCCAAAACCCTAGGGCTCCATCCCCAATCGCTAGTTCTGGAGCTGTTTTCAGCCCCTGGTCTTGCAAACGCAGGAGTAGGGGTTTCCAACTTAACTCGGACTCCCGAAATCCGGACTCTAGCCCCAGCAGTTCTTTGGTTCCCGTGTCTGTGACACCGATGATGACCAAGATGCATTGGCGGTCATCTTCGTTGCGGATGTTGAAGTAGATCCCATCCGCCCATAGATACACATACCGTTTACCGTTCAAAGACCGTTTTTGCCATTGGTGTTGCTCCTCTATCCATTTGGCTTTCAGGCGGCTAATGGTGCTGGCAGACAACCCTTCAGCGTTAGCACCCAACAATGATGTCAAGGCTTCTGAGAAATCTCCCGTCGATACGCCTTTGAGATACAGCCAGGGCAGCACCTCCTCAACGCTGCGGGACCGCTTGAGATAGGGCGGTAACAGCGTTGAATTGAACTTGATGCCACTGCCACTGCGGTCGCGCACTTTCGGTACTTGAATTTCCACTGCCCCAACCCCGGTCACAATCGTGCGCTCCGGCAGGTAACCGTTGCGCACGATTGCTTGGCGTCCTTGATTGTCTTTGAGAGACTGGTACTGCGCTAGAAACTCCGCCAGTTCCGCTTCGACCGCTTGAGCGATGATCTGGCGAGCCCCTTTACGAACCAGTTCGCTCAGGGCATCGTTAAAGCCTTCGGATGATTCGGGAGGCTGGAATGAAATAAGATTGTCCTTACTCATGGTGTATCCTCGTCTGGTCTTTGCTTATCCAGCAGGATACGCCCTTTTTTCTCCTTTAGGCATACACCACAAATAAACATAGCTCACTGACAAATCTTTCCCGTAGGTTGGGTTGAACAACGTGAAACCCAACATCAGCAAGGGTTGTGTTGGGTTTTGCTATCGCTAACCCAACCTACGTGCCAATCGGTGTTTCAAGAGTTTTGTTAGTCAATCCGCTCATCCCCACCCTGAAGCGCAGGTGGCAGGCTGAGCTAAACGTGAAAGCGTCAACGCGTTAAAAGAGCTGTCTTCAAAAATTCAGTCTCTTTTAAAAATCAGAGGGGTCTGATGATTACTCACCAGACCCAATAGTTGGTAATGTATCTTGCTCAATCGAAACGATGCGAGAACTAAGGAATAGAATGAACAAATCAATTACAACTAAGGTTTACTGGACTCACAGCAACCGTCCCAATTAGAGCATGTCTCAGCCTCTTTAGGAGACTACAGAGCTTTAGTGTGGCTTAAAAGGTCTTAGCACTAACTTAGAGTATCAATCTAGCTAAGAGCTACAGCGATCGCACTAGTTGTTAGTTTAGGACATCTCGTTTTGTTGGGATGATGTGTCTGACTATCAGCGGGAGGCACAGGCGATAGATCAGGGTGGGTTGGTTGAAGGTTTTCTCTCGGGTGCCTTACTTCTTTAAGTTAGCACTATCCCCCGGTTAAAAAAAGGTGGATTCACCAAAATTCAACTTGATCTACATGGCGCAATAAAGCGAGATATTGGCGTTACACTCCCATCCTCCCTCCCTCTCTACCTCATTGATGAGCCTGTCGAACCACCCTTTACCCTTTTTCCTTTCCCATATTTTTCTGAGGGCGCACATCGGTGTGTCCCTACAGATCCCCCTTCCCCCTTTACCCTTCCCCCTTTACTCTTCACCCTTCACCCTTCACCCCGGTTGGTGAGCCCGTCGAACCACTCCCTCCCTCATCAGCAATACTCAGGGCGATTTGGTAAATCTCTCGGCGGGGCAAGGCCGTGCGCTGGGCCAGTTGACGGCTGGCTTGGGAGCGCGATAGCCCTTGCTGCAATAGGTCTTTGAGTTCAGCGATCAGGGCTGACTCTGATAACAATGGCTGCTGGGCTTCATAGCCCGCCACCAGTAAGGTGAACTCACCTTGGGGGGTATAGCTGCTGTAGTGGGCGATCGCCTCCTCTACGGTGCCGCGCCAAAACTGCTCGTGCATTTTGGTCAGCTCGCGGGCTAAAACGATGGGGCGATCGCCGCCAAAGGTGGCCGCAAAATCGGTGAGGGTTTGCAGCACCCGATGGGGCGCTTCATAAAACACCAGCGTCCGCGCTTCATTCTGCAATGATTCGAGGCGATCGCGACGCTCTTGCCCCTTTGCCGGTAGAAACCCCTCAAAGGCAAAGCGATCGGTGGGCAGCCCCGCCGCACTGAGGGCGGTCACCACCGCGCTGGCTCCCGGAATTGGCACAATCTCAACACCCGCCTCAACGCAGGCGCAGACCAGCTCATAGCCAGGGTCAGAAATACCCGGCATCCCGGCATCGCTGACTAGGGCGATCGCCTTCCCCTGCTGTAGCCGTTCGATCAGCTCCGGCAGGCGGCTGTGGCGGTTGTGGTCGTGATAGCTAAGCTGCGGCGTCGTCACCTCAAAATGCTGCAACAGCTTGCCCGTATGGCGGGTGTCTTCAGCCGCAATCCAATCGACCCCCTGCAACACCTGCACCGCCCGAAAGGTCATGTCCTCTAAGTTGCCAATCGGCGTGGCCACCACATAAAGCGTGCCGGGTTTGATCTGCATGGTCTACGGTAACCAGGGGTATTGACGAAAATTGGGCGATCGCTTTTCCAAAAAGGCCTGTTTGCCTTCGGAACCTTCCTCGGTCATGTAATACAGCAGCGTTGCATTGCCCGCCAACTCTTGCAGACCGGCTTGCCCGTCGCAATCGGCGTTAAAAGCAGCCTTGAGGCAGCGAATGGCGATCGGGCTTTTTTCTAAAATCTCTTGGGCCCACTGAATGCCCTCTGCCTCAAGCTGCTCAACGGGCACGACGCAATTGACCAGACCCATCTCCAGGGCCTGCTGGGCGTCATACTGACGGCAGAGATACCAAATTTCGCGGGCCTTTTTTTGCCCTACGACGCGGGCCATATAGCTGGCCCCAAAGCCGCCGTCAAAGCTGCCTACCTTAGGGCCTGTCTGCCCAAAGATGGCGTTATCAGCGGCGATGCTGAGGTCGCAGAGCAGGTGCAGCACATGCCCGCCGCCAATGGCATAGCCCGCCACCAGCGCAATCACCACCTTGGGCATCGACCGAATCAGCCGCTGCAAATCCAGCACATTCAGCCGGGGCACGCCTTCTTCATCGACGTAGCCGCCGTGGCCGCGCACGCTTTGATCGCCGCCTGCACAAAACGCATATTTACCATCGGTGTGCGGCCCTGCCCCGGTGAACAAAATCACGCCAATGCGGGGGTCTTCGCGGGCATTGCAAAACGCATCGTATAGCTCGACCACCGTTTTGGGGCGAAACGCATTGCGCTTGTGGGGACGGTTGATCGTAATTTTGGCGATGCCGTCGGCCTTGTGATACAGGATGTCTTCGTAGGGTTTAACGAGATGCCATTCAACTTGCATAGTCAACTTGCACAGAGCGTTGCGGGGGATAGCGGGGGACAGATAGCGGGGAATAAATCACTGGGGATGCTGTCAAATGATATCGGCAATGGGACATCGAGAGGGGGAGAGTAGGTGGTGGGAGAGTGAGTGGGTGAGTGTTCAGAGTTAGCGACCTTTGACTAATGCACATCACGTTGACGATCCCCCAACTCCCGATACAATAGAAGTAACCGTAAAGTTTTGTAAAGCCATGACTCAACCTCAACCGTCTGTTACCCCCAAAATCGATGAGCCTAAGTTTGGCTTCAATGGCTACGCTGAGCGTTTGAATGGTCGCGCTGCCATGATCGGGTTTGTGATCACCTTGGCCATTGAATATGTTACCGGCCAGGGCGTGCTGTCTTGGTTAGGTCTGTACTAACGCTTCAACGTCCCTAGCAAGCATTAAGTTTGCTCAATACACGTTTACTAACCCTTTACTCATAAAAGATACTTTGGGGCGAGCCTGCGGGCTTGCCCCATTGTTTTGTGATGGGCTAAACTCGCTCTGTCTAAGGCTCTAGCGATAAATGAGGGCGATCGCTCCCCTTCTCAGACCGATTTTGTTTCAAAACTTATCTTATAAAAAATTATTGAACGCATAAGTCAATTCTATAGAACGCCTTAAAAAACCTTCTCCTCATCAAAGTTCCATCTAGGATGCAAAAACAGAGGTTGGCCGGAGTCGCTTCAGATTGCCGGAGCATTTTTGACTGAGCAGATCACGTCAACGTTACTGTTGCCTGCTCGCCATCGTGTCTAGAGGCCTGCGGAACTAAGGAGAGGAGTCTATGACTGTAGCTGTTGATAAAGCGGTTGATAATACAGAGCCTGGGGCTAGCGGAGCCTCAGGAGAGGTGGCAAAACCCAAGATGGCGATCGCCATCCCCAAGGAAATTTATCCGGGTGAATGCCGCGTTGCGGCCACGCCGGAAACCGCCAAGACTTTACAAAAGCTTGGATTTGATGTGCTAGTCGAAGCGGGGGCAGGGGCTGCCGCTAATTTTGCCGATCAGGCTTATCAAGAGGTCAATTGCCAAATCCTATCGGACACAGCAGCGCTGTGGAGTGCGGCAGATATCGTGCTCAAGGTGCGCCCGCCCCAAATGAACGAGGCGTTGGGCAAGCACGAGACGGAGCTGCTGCCTGAAGGCAAAACCCTGATTAGTTTTCTGTATCCGGCACAAAATCCTGACCTGCTGGAACAACTCAACGGGCGCAAGGCGACAGCAGTGGCCATGGATGCCATTCCCCGGATTAGCCGCGCCCAGAAAATGGATG
>DATNOW010000100.1:0-8629 GCA_036703515.1 Chroococcidiopsis sp. | reverse complement strand
ATCGCCGTGCAGACCCGCCCTACTCCTGGCGTGTAGGCCATGGCCAGATCGCTTTGATATTTGAGCGGAATCTTGCTGTGGACGCTGATTTTGCCGCCCCGGTGGAGGTTAAACGTGCGATCGTAGACATTCAGCACCTTAATGTTGTCCAATGCCTTCACCGCCGATACAATCGTCTCGGCATGTTCGGTGCTAGAAGCATCGACCGTGATATCGCGCACCAAGGTTTTGAGCGTTTGTTCGACCAAGTCAATCGGGCCAATGCTGCCTCCGGCAACGGCGATCGCCTGCATCACGTAGGCTAACATCCCTGCCTGATGCGGCAACTGGATGCGAAGTGTCAAGCTATAACTTGGATTGGGTGTCAGGCTGACCATAGATACTGCCGTGCTCCTCTCAGTCGATATAAAGTGAATTAAGGTGACGAATGCCATCAAAACCCTAGGTTATTGGTTTGAGAGTGAGGCGTGGCCTTGCTTTCAAAAAAATAAAATCCGGCTTGATGCAATTTTTAATGCAATTTGACGATTCGTCGCGCTGCTCTAACCCGCAGCAATACAGCCCTCCCCGTGGCTTTCGCAATCCTCAGACGTCATGCGCCGTGCAGCGTTGATAGCCGTAGGTTGGGATTGTGGCTATGCCCCAGCTTAAGGGAGCGCCAAGCTCACGATTGTACCAAGACACACCATGCCAAGTCTCTACACCGAAATCGAAATCAACGCCCCCCGCTCGGCGGTGTGGTCGGCGCTCTTCAACAAGCAAGATTGGCTCAAATGGAATACGTTTTTGTACGATTTAGACCCCGCCTTGCCCTTAGCCCAAGGGCGTGAGGTGCTGCTGTCGCTGCGCCGCCTGCCCGGCGAAGACGAAACCGAATTTAAGCCGCGCATCGTCCTTCTACAGCCAGAGGTTTGTTTGCGCTGGTTTTATACGGCACCGGGGTTTAATAGTGAGCATGTGTTTGAACTGCAAGATATCGGCATCAATCGCACCCAATACATCCACCGAGAAACGATTTCGGGAGCGCTATCGCGCTTGTTTTTGCCCTTTATCCGCCACGATGAGCAGCAAGGCTTAAGGCGCATGGCCCAAGAGCTAAAGCACTATGTCGAACAATATGGCGATCGCTATCGGGTGCGTGGCGATCGCGGCTAAGACCGATCGCCGGCTTGATAAACCCTGTCCTCCCATGCATCGGACGACAGTTTTTCCGTTCCTAGAGGAGGTGTGATGAAGCGGGTCAAAAAATTCATGGCGCTGCTGCTGCTGACCATCGGCATCCCCATCAGCCTTTTGGCGATCGCCAAACTGCCCGACCGCAACCTATCCAAAGCCGATCGCGATGAAGTCATCCTAGCGCTGATGTTTTTTGGCGCGGTGCCCACGGCCTCGGCCAGCTACCTGCTGTGGGATCTGCACCGCCACCACCAGCGGGCCAAACGCGATCGCCTCTATGCCACCTTTTTTGAGTTAGTCCGCGCCGGGCAGGGCCGCCTCAGCGTCCTCGACTTTGCGATCGCCACCCAACTGCCAGGTTCCACCGCCAAAGCCTTCCTCGACGACCGCGCCCGCGAATTTGACGCCACCTTCGACGTCACCGACAGCGGCGGCGTATTTTACCAATTTCCCGTCGGCGTGGCCACTCTGCTGCCCCTCAGCGCCGCCGCCACCTACACCCTCATCCTCGATGCCCTCCCCGACCACAACCGCCGCGCCATCATGCGCACCCTCCACAAGCTCACCGGGCTCGACTGGAAAGTACTGCGATCGCGCCTGCGCGACCTCCCCGCCCCCATCAGCACCGGACTCTCCCAAGACACCGCCGCCACCTGCCGCACCCAGCTAGAATCCCTAGGAGCCACCGTAACGCTAGTCTTAGATTGATACCCCTCCCTTACCCTCCCCTCTCCCCCAAACGCACAAATTGTAAAGCTCCTAACCCGGAAATCAGCGATTTTCGCCAGACACGGCTATAAATAAAACAGTGTTATTAAGCTGACCCGTTCCCATGCTTAGTTCGTCTTGTGCTGAGGGAATGCTTCATCCCAGGAACATTCCCCCCGCACATCCCAGGAACGACCTATCCGGGCCGCTCGGCCTTGGTATTTAGTTCAGAAAAACTTGACATCTGACCGTAAACTCAAAGAGATGGCCCACGCCCAACCTCACGTTGACTTCAGGGAGATTCTTTCCGCTGCATGCAGGGTAACTTAAGTGAGATCGACATCCGCAGCATCCTACAACTCATTGAGTTGGGGCAACGAACCGGCGAACTGTTTGTTGAAGCCTATAGCTCACCAGTCGTAGGAGGTATTGCCGATCGCGTCGCCCGACCTGCCATCGAGCGCTCCTGGTTTGTCTTCTTCGTCAACGGGCAGATTATCTATGCTGGAGACAGTGCCGATAGCCTTTCCCGCCTAAAAGACTACCTCCGCCGCTACAAGCAAGACAACGCCCTTGAACACATCAACGAATCGGCGATCGCCACCGTCAACACCTCCGAATATGGGCACCTCTGGGCGCTGATCGAACACCACGTCATCACTCCGATCCAAGGGCGCAACATCATCCAAAGCATGGTTCACGAAACCCTGTTTGACTTGCTCAGTCTGCATCAAGGCTCCTTCATCTTTGAGATCAGCCCCCCCCTCTCTCCCCAACTGACCACCTTCGAAATCAGCCCCCTTGTCCTCCGCACCATGAAGCAAGTCCAAGAGTGGAACCAGCTTTCCCCGCACATCCAATCCCCCGACCAATGCCCGGCGATCGCCGATGCCGACCAGCTGCGTGAAACCCTGCCCGAAGCCACCTTCAACACCCTCGGTAAATGGGTCGACGGCAAAACCTCCATTCGCCAGATGTCGCGCTACCTCAACCGCGATATCCTCACCGTTGCTAAAGCCATTCATCCCTACGTCCAGCAAGGCTTAGTACAAATCTTTTTGCCCACCCCAGAGGGCACCGTGTTACCCTACTCAGTGCTGCGCCCTGCCCTCAACGAAAAAGTCCCCCGCATCGTTTGCATTGATGACGGGGCCAGCGTTCGTCAAATCGTCGAAGACATCCTCAGCAGCCACGGCTACGAAGCCACCGCCATCGGCAACCCGCTCAAAGCGCTTGGGCTCGTCTTCCAGCTCAAGCCCGATCTGATCCTGTGTGACATCACTATGCCAAACTTAGACGGCTACGAAATCTGTGCTATGCTGCGGCGTTCCACAGCATTTCGGCAGACCCCAATCGTCATGCTGACTGGCAAAGATGGCTTCATCGATCGCGTCAAAGCCCGTATGGTTGGCGCTACCGACTACCTCACCAAACCCTTCGGAGAAAGCGAATTGCTCACCCTCGTTGAAAAATATGCCGGACTCGGCGACCCAAACCGCCCAAAACCTGACAAATTGTTGGCAGAAGCACTCGAAAGTGAGCTAGAAATTGATATCACTGACGTTCCATCTGCTTCATCAGTGCCCCAGGGTTGATAATTACTGTTATAAGTACTGTTATAAGTAGCAGTATTCATATATTTAGATGTATCGAGTAGCATTTATTCCCTAATTTACGTTCGCGGCTAGTAAAGCAGAAAGTCATGAGCACAGTTCTGGTAGTAGAAGACAGCGTGACCCAGCGTGAGATGATCACCGATCTCCTCAGAGGCAGTGGCTTAACTGTCACCGTCGCTAACGATGGCGTCGAGGCCTTAGAGCAAATTCAAGGCCAATCCATCGACCTAGTCGTTTTGGATATCGTCATGCCGCGTATGAATGGGTATGAAGTCTGCCGCCGTCTCAAGTCAGATCCAAAGACACAAAACGTCCCCGTCGTCATGTGCTCATCAAAGGGTGAAGAGTTCGATCGCTACTGGGGCATGAAGCAGGGTGCAGATGCTTATATCGCCAAACCATTCCAGCCCACCGAGCTGGTTGGCACCGTAAAGCAACTATTGCGAGGTTGAATCACTTGGAATGATTGGAAATCCAGATTTTTTAACAGGGCGCGGCCAAGATCAAGCGCCAGAGTTCCAGGAACTGGAAAGCCCAGAGGGTGAGTTACATCTGCGGTTTTATGTTCCCTCTGGCGACGAATTTGCGCTTCCAGCCACCGGGATCAAAGAGGTAATTTCTCCAACTCCCGACCGAATTACGCCGATCCCGAACGTTTCGTCGCTGCTTTTGGGTACTCTCAATGTGCGAGGACGCGTGATTTGGGTTGCTGATTTGGGCCAATTCTTAGGAGACCCATCCCCGCTCAGCACCGATCGCTCAGAAATTTCTGTCATCGCTGTTGAGGATCAGGATACCATGTTGGGCTTAGCGGTCGATCGGATCAACGAGATGGACTGGCTGAACATCGAAGAAATCCAGATGCCAGCCAATATCCCAGACAGTATGGCTCCGTTCATTCGTGGCGAATGGGTAGTAGATCGTGAGCCAGAACACCACATCCTTCGGCTGCTAGACCAAGTTGCAATTCTGCGATCGGCACGGTGGGCAGCATGACGACATTAGGAAACTCGTAATATTTGCACGAGCAGGAGTAAGCACATGGGATCCAGTACTGAATACGCACAGGAATATCAGCAAGCCAACCGCGCCTACATGATGGGCAACTATGAGGAAGCGGCTGAAATCGTTGATCGGCTGGTGCAAGATTATCCCAGTGATCCCAGTGTGCGTTTACTACGGGGTCACATTTATTGCTATGGTCTACAAGACTTTAATGTCGCCAAAGAGCAATACCAATCGGTCTTGACGCTGACCTCAGACGCCGAATACGTAGACTACGCCAACAACGGATTGGCCTACGCCAATCAGTACATTTCAGGCGACTCTTCCCTCGACGGCAGCGAAGATTTTCTCGATGACATCGACGCCGAGTTTGAGAGCACCTCTGACTCCCAGGTATTTCCCAACGGTTCCTCAAACGCGGGCTGGGAAGACGCCGGGGAAGACTTTGACTTTGCCGGTTTAGATCTAGAAAGCTCAGAATCCATCGCGGGGGCATCCGACAGCGGCGCACCCACCTTTGCCCAGACCGCATTTGATAGCGATCCCTTTGCCTCAAACGATTTTTCTAGCCCGGCAGCCAGCGACAACCCCTTTGGCAACTCCCCCGATCCCTTTGGGCAGTCTGCGTTCTCAGATTCAGGCAATGGCCTGTCCGAAGAGCCGTTTGACAACTACGGTGCCACCTTTGACGACGATGATTTTGCCGACGCGGGGGCAGGCTCTCCGTCCTTTGGCGCAACGCCCGATGTCGATGTCACCAGCTATCAGTATGCCGAAGACGATGTCAATGAAGCGCCCGGAGCGTTTAATGCACGTCCGCGCACCGAAGACGAAACGCTGTTTATGGGGGGTGAAGATTTCACCAATGTCGGTGGATCGGGGATGTCATCCAATGCTGGCAGCTTTTCTGACAGCGCTTACGGGCAAAACGATCGCACCTTTGTCTCCGCTGATGACAGCAGCTTTGACTTAGACGATTTGGAAGGGTTCAACCACGACGAGTTTTCGACCAGCGAAGAGCCGGTGTTTCGAGACACAGCACCCTCCAGTGGTTCGGGCGGGGTCGATTTTCTCGACGAGTTTGACGATTTCGACGATCTCGGCAGCATTCCCGATTTTGATCTGTCCGATCACTCGGCTGGTTTTACCAGCCCTTCGATGGGTTCTAGCTTTGGCTCTACGCCCCTTTCGGGGCCGTCTACCTCTAGCGATATTGGGTTTGATTTTAGCGACGGTGGCGATCAGTCGATTATTCGAGAAGACGAAATCTTTAGCATTTCGGGAACGTCTGAAACCTTACCCACCTTTGCCCAGTCTGACAGTCGCAGCATTGAGCCCGACGTCTCAGTCGAGCAGGGTTGGCTAGCGCCCATCGAAAACGCGCCGCTAACCACCAAGCGGTGGATTATTGCGGGCACAACGGGGGTTGTTTCAGCGGTGGCCGTAGCCGCGATCAGCTTTGTATCATCCAATTTCATTATTTCTGATAAAGACAAGCCCACCGTGCTGCCTTATACCCACAGCACAGGGCTATTGATGAGCCTCGCAGCAGGGGTGACCTGTTTTGGTACGGCCGCTGCGATGGGCTGGGCTGCGACCAACAAAATTAAGCAGTCTGCTGCCGATTTGCAAAATCAGTTTGACTCGGTGTGCCAAGGCAATCTCAACGCCCGCGCAACGGTCTATTCAGAAGACGAGTTTGGGCAACTGGCGACGGGCTTCAACCAAATGGCGCGGGTGATTTTAACCACGACGAGCGAAGCCCAGCGCAAAGCAGAAGAGCAAGAGCAAGCCAAGGAAGACCTCCAGCGCCAGGTGATTCGCCTCCTAGACGACGTAGAAGGCGCGGCGCGAGGTGACCTTACCGTCCAGGCAGAGGTGACCGCCGACGTGCTGGGTGCAGTTGCCGACTCGTTTAACCTGACCATTCAAAACCTGCGTGAGATTGTAGAACAGGTGAAGCAGGCGGCGCGGCAGGTGACCAAGGGATCGACCGAGTCCGAGATTTTCGCCCGATCGCTGTCTTCGGATGCGTTGCGGCAGGCGGAAGAACTGGCGGTCACGCTGAACTCGGTGCAGATCATGACCGACTCGATTCAGCGGGTGGCTGAAAGCGCCCGTGAAGCCGAGGAAGTGGCACGTTCGGCATCGGCCACCGCCCTTAAGGGTGGGGAAGCGGTGGAGCGTACCGTGTCTGGTATTTTGGAAATCCGCGAAACGGTGGCAGAAACGACTCGCAAGGTGAAGCGCTTAGCGGAATCTTCGCAAGAAATTTCCAAGATTGTGGCGTTGATTTCGCAGATCGCCTCTCGGACTAACCTGCTGGCGCTAAACGCCAGTATTGAAGCTGCTCGTGCCGGTGAAGCCGGACGGGGTTTTGCGATTGTGGCAGACGAAGTGCGACAGCTGGCTGACCGGGCAGCGAAAGCATCCAAAGAAATCGAACAGATCGTTTTGCAGATTCAAAGTGAGACGGGTTCTGTAATGACTGCGATGGAAGAAGGCACGCAGCAGGTTATTGAAGGGACGCGACTGGCAGAACAGGCGAAGCGATCGCTCGAAGACATCATCCAAGTGTCGAATCGGATCGACGTCCTGGTGCGCTCGATCACGGCAGATACCGTTGAACAAACCGAAACCTCCCGTGCGGTGGCTCAAGTTATGCAATCGGTGGAGTTAACCGCCCAAGAGACCTCCCAAGAAGCACAGCGTGTATCGGGAGCGTTACAAAGTCTGGTCGGTGTTGCCCGTGACCTGTTAACCTCGGTGGAACGATTCCGCGTTGAAAAGAGCTAGCAATTGAGCCGACTAAACGCTGAGATTGCTGGAATGTGATGCCGATTGCAAATGGATCGGGTACATTAAATCCATTAATGGCTAATCTAATCGCTAATCCAGGTTTTGCCACAAAAGCGCTGCAAGCCTGTCCTAATCTAAGCTCGTGTCCAAACCTAAACACGCTCAACTTAATTAAACCGTTGCGGTTAATTTTGAATGTTCGACGCCGTTTCGCGTTCGCAGCGTTAGAATCTGGTTTTATTCAGTTCGCAATCGAACGCGTTAGTCGAATCCGTTAGTCGAACCAGTTTTAAATTCACGTTGGAGCAGTTGCTCGCCACATAAAGAGGGTTATTTCTATGATGTCAGAACAACAACAGCGCATCATGGGCTACTTCATTGAGGAGGCTAAAGACCACCTCAATACCATTGAACAGGGGTTGTTGAGTCTGCAAAGCACCATCGAAGACCCTGAAATGGTGAGTGAAGTCTTCCGAGCGGCACACTCGGTTAAGGGTGGTGCCGCCATGTTGGGTCTGAACAGCATCCAGATGGTGTCGCACCGTCTAGAAGATTTTTTCAAAGTTTTGAAAGAGTGTCCGGTTCGGGTTGATCAAAAGCTTGAAACTCTTTTTCTGAGCGTTTTTGATGCCCTCAAAGATCTGCTAGATCAGCTGCAAGGCCCCTTCGGTCTGACCGATGATAAAGCCAACGAGGTGATGCGTGAGGTTGAACCTGTCTTCACGGCTTTAGGAGAGCACCTCAGTTTTCTGGTGAGTCAGTCGGGTGGTACGGTGCCCGACGAAGTGCAGCTTTCACCCATTCACACGACGCCTGTGGCTGCTCCTGCTGCCACTCCTGCGCCAGCGAAGGCCCAACCTCAAGAAGTCAGTGCGCTTCATCTGATTTTCCAGAGCGACGTGCCCGCTCGCTTGCGCGACATGCTGCAACTGTTTAAGCAGCCGGAAACCAACAGCACGCGCCAACAGCTACAGGCGATTTGCGAAAATCTAGCCCAGGCTGGAGAGCAGTTTGATTTGCCCGAATGGGGTGATTTGACTGATTTGGCAAGGCGGGCGATCGCCAATCCAGATAACACCTATCGTGCTTTGGCTCCGGTCATCATTAAAGACATCAAGCAGGCTCAAGAGCGCGTGTTGGCAGGGCGGGCGTCTGAGATCGCCGCGAGCGATAGTCTGAAGGCCTTAGTTCCGGCAGAGCCAGAGCTATCCGATAGTATTGATTTTGCCGATGCGTTTGCCGATCTTGGGCTGGATAGTGACGACGAACCGGCAGAACTGCTTGACTTTGACCTAGAGGCAAGCAATGCTGACTTCCTTGAGCCT
>DATNOW010000099.1:0-2751 GCA_036703515.1 Chroococcidiopsis sp. | reverse complement strand
CAGCGCACCGCTGGCTTCGACAATGAACGTTTGCCCATTGCGCCCAATTTTAGTTGTGCGCAGAAAATTGTTGATCTGAGACAGCAGCAAATCCGTCGCCAGCACCGCTTGCAGATTCCCATCGGCATCATAGATGGGTTGGCTAGCCGTAATCACCAGGCGCGGATCGGCAAAATCGGTATAAATCTCGCTCCAGGTGGCTTTGCCAGCCTGCGTCGCTTTCTCATACCAAGGGCGCGATCGCGGATCGTAGACGCTGCCAATGGCGGGATCTCCTTCGCGATCGCCCTCGCTATCAAGGGCAAAGGAATAAAACCGGCCGCCGGTTTCTTGCCCAGCCAAGCCCAGCCTTAAGGCCGGAAACACGTCATTGCCGGGCCGCCCGACGCCAATAAAATCACCACTGGGACGGCCCAGGGCAATCGAAATTACGGGGTCAAACAGCTGAATTTGCCGCCAAAAGTGCCGCCCCAATCCAGTCGTATCCGCCACATCCAGATGCCCCAAGCGAATCGCATCGGCATTAATTTGATTGACCACGTGAGGCGTCTTGAGATAAGTCCGCAGGTTTTGCTGCACCCGCACCGTCACCTCATTACGGAGCTGCCGGGTAACCTCGTTGACTGCGGTTTGCCCATTCCACACCGACATCCAACCCACCAGCATCACCGCCAAAACGAGCATGACAAAAGGCACTACCAGCACGTAGCGGAGCGAAAACTGACCAGAACGCTGAATGAGCGGGCGGGACAGAAACCGTCTGACCATTGAATAACCCGTGAATAACCCGTGAATAATCCGGTGGAACGCGGTATCAGCCTCAGTATAGGCAGTATTTGAAAAATACAGCATCCACCAGTGGCAGGAGCCTAATTCCCGATCTTTTTTGGTTTTCGGGGCATTCGGGTCGAGGTTTTGCGGCAATTTGCGTCCCTCGGCTCAATTTGCACCCACTAGAGTAAATAAATTAGCCGGATTTGCTCAGACATTATGGGGAAATGACTATAGAGACAGTGCTTTCGCTACGATGCTGTAGGATGCGTTTGGCAACGCTGCACCGCACTACCCAACGCACCACCCAATCTACGGGCAATCAATCTACGGGCAATCAATCTACGGGTAATGAAGCGCTGTCGATTGGGGATTCACACATAAGGAGCTGCATTCGCCGTGACACAGGAGTTTCAAATTTCTGTGACCCCATTAGGGGGTGACAACTACTTGGTGCGGACTGAGCGCGCGGAACCGGGGGTGCCCTTAGCAGAGGAGCATCTCACCTGGCCCGTCGATCGGTGGTTGCTGC
Source organism: Chroococcidiopsis sp. (assembly GCA_036703515.1). Taxonomy (GTDB): domain Bacteria; phylum Cyanobacteriota; class Cyanobacteriia; order Elainellales; family Elainellaceae; genus DATNOW01. The sequence continues at coordinate 1,448 of DATNOW010000099.1, read as the reverse complement.
GCGCCCAACAGCTAATGGATAACCCCCTGAATGCGCTGCTGCAAGGGCATGGGTTAACCAATAGGTTAACTAATGGGTTGACCCATGGACTGACCAATGGCAGCGAACTCAGCAACGGCACAGATCAGTCCCAGGGGTTTGGCGAGGCCGGGCGATCGCCCCGCAATTTGGTGGAGCTAGGGCAATACATCTACGGGGCGCTGTTTCAGGGGACGCTGCGCGATAGCTGGATGAGCGCTCAGGGGATCGCCCAAAATCGCGGCGACTTGCTGCAACTGCGGCTGGGGCTGAAAGAGTCACGGCTGCTGCGGCTGCCGTGGGAGGCGATGCACGGTGAAGAACTGGGGGCACAGCGATCGCCCAGTTCACCGATGTGGGCCGGGCTGCGACCGATTGCGGCCGGGGCCGATGTGCTGTTTTCGCGCTACCTGACAGACAAAGGGCGGACAGGGCTGCGGTTGCCGCCGCTGCTGGTGCCGGGTCAGCCCCTGCGGATTTTGATGGCGATCGCCTCCCCCAGCGATCAAGACCGCCTCAATTTACGCAAAGAAGTCACCCATCTCCAGCAAGAGCTATGCACCCCCTTGAGGCCTGTGGCTAACGGCATCGCGGGTTTCCCTGAGGTGCAACTGACGGTGTTAGAACAGCCGGGTCGAGAGCAACTGACCCAAGCCCTAGAGCAAGGCCGCTATCACATCTTCCACTTTGCCGGGCACAGCGACCTGGGCAAAGATGGCGGCAGCCTCTACCTGGTGAATGAGCGCACCGGGCTCACCGAGTCGATGAGCGGTGACGACCTAGCCGGGCTGCTGGTCAATAACAAAGTGCATGTGGCGGTATTTAACTCCTGTCGTGGGGCCTATACCTCGGCTGATCCCCAGCTCAATGCTGAACGCAACCTAGCCGATGCCTTGGTCAATCGCGGCATCCCGGCCGTGCTGGCCATGGCCGAAAATATCCCCGATGAGGTGGCGCTGACCTTAAGCCGTCTGTTTTATCGCAATCTCCGCCAGGGCTATTCGGTTGACTTGAGCCTCAATCGCGCCCGCCAGGGGTTAATTTCTTCCTATAGTTCTGATCAGCTCTATTGGGCGCTGCCCGTCCTCTATCTGCATTCTGATTTTGACGGCTACCTGATCACCCGCGATCGCGACCATACCTTGGCGGATCAGCAGTTGGAGCCATTGCCGCTGCCGACTTGGCTAGGGCCCTCAGCGACACCCGCAAACGCAGAAGAAAGCGATCGCGACCAGGAGACTAGCGATCGCGATCTAGCCATCATCACTGAGGCTGTGTTGGCTGACGATGATTTGGAGGATTGGAACGACAACCTCGGCTATGACACCAGCTATGCGCCTAGCTATGTCCCCAGCTACAGCCTGAGCGACGACCTGAGTGACGACCTGAGCGATGACCTAGGTGACGACCTGAGCGATGACAGCAACGCT